>CALCBQ010000186.1 GCA_937897215.1 uncultured Clostridia bacterium
TTGAATATCAGTTCCAGGATGACGAACACGATGCTGAAAAATCAGTAAACGCTTACAATACTCTTAAAGACTGGGGTATGGATATCCTTATCGGTACAGTTACATCAAACCCATGTATTGCAGTAGCAGCTAAAACACTTGAAGACAATATGTTTATGCTTACAGCTTCTGCTACAGCAGTTGAAGCTATTGATGGCGACAATGCTTTCCGTGTTTGCTTCTCAGACCCTGCTCAGGGTACAGTATCTGCTGACTATATTGCTGATAACAAACTTGCATCAAAAGTAGCAGTTATCTATGACTCATCAGACGCTTATTCAACAGGTATCTTTGAAAAATTCGATGCACAGGCAAAGGCAAAAGGTCTTGACGTTGTTGCAAAAGAATCATTCACAAAGAATACAAAGACTGACTTCTCAGCTCAGCTTCAGGCAGTTAAGACATCAGGCGCAGAGCTTCTCTTCCTTCCTATCTACTACAGCGAAGCATCTCTTATCCTTTCACAGGCAAAGACAGCTGGTCTTGATGTAATCTTCTTTGGTTGCGACGGTCTTGACGGTATCCTTGGTATGGATAACTTTGACAAATCTCTTGCTGAAGGCGTAATGCTTCTTACTCCTTTCACTCCTACAGCAACTGACGAACGCACACAGAACTTCGTTAAGAACTTCACAGCTAAATACGACAAAGCTTACCTCAACCAGTTCGGTGCTGACGCTTACGATGCAATCTACATCATCAAAGCAGCTATTGAAAAAGCAAATGTAACAGCTGATATGGACGCTTCAGCTATTTGCGACGCTCTTAAAGTTGCAATGACTCAGATTACATTCACAGGTGTTACAGGTACAGATATTACTTGGGGCGCAGACGGCGAACCAGTTAAGAAGCCAATCGCAGTTAAGATTGTTAACGGCGAATACGTTGTAATGTAATTACAATTATATTTAGTCTTTAATCGAAGTATGCCGTGTGTTTATACATGCGGCATACTTTTGAGCGTTTTATATGTCTTTTGAAAAGGTTTTATTTTTATAAGATTTTTTCAAAAAACATATATGGAGGACATAATATGGAATTTTTATCTACAGTTATATCCGGCATCAGTCTTGGCAGTATTTATGCTTTGATTGCGCTTGGTTATACAATGGTTTATGGTATTGCAAAAATGCTTAACTTTGCACATGGCGACGTTATTATGGTTGGTGCATTTATGATGTTTACTGCACTAACTAAAACTAGTTTGCCACCTGTTGCTTGTATCATTATAGGTACAGTAATCTGCACAGTTTTAGGTATGCTTATTGAAAAAATTGCTTATAAGCCACTCAGAAGTGCTACTTCATTATCAGTTCTTATTACTGCAATCGGTGTAAGCTATTTCTTACAAAACTCTGCACAGTTAATTTTTGGTGCAGGTACTAAACAGTTTACTCCCCTTTTCGGTAACGGAAGCATTTCACTTTTTGACGGTCAGGTTGTAATTTCACATAATACTATCGTTACAATTGCTATTTCTGTTGTACTTATGATTATACTTACATTATTCATCAATAAGACAAAGACCGGCCGTGCAATGCTTGCTGTATCAGAAGATAAAGGTGCAGCTCAGCTTATGGGTATCAATGTAAACAAAACAATTTCAATTACATTCGCAATCGGTTCTGCACTTGCAGCTATTGCGGGCGCACTTCTTTGTTCATCATATCCAATCCTTTCTCCTACAACAGGTGCTATGCCTGGTATTAAAGCGTTTACAGCAGCTGTTTTCGGTGGTATCGGTTCAATTCCAGGTGCTATGATTGGTGGTATTCTTCTTGGACTTATAGAAAACCTTAGTAAAGTATACATTTCAACCCAACTTTCAGATGCTATTGTTTTCGGTATTCTTATTATAATTCTTCTTGTTAAGCCAACAGGTATTCTTGGCAAGAAAATCAGCGAGAAAGTGTGAGGTGAGCGTAATGTCTTTATTAAAGTCAAACAAAAAAATTGTTTCAAATACAAAAAACAACATAATCACTTACGCAATTCTTCTCGGCTTTTTTGCTTTTGCTTTTATCTGGGCACAAACCGGAGAAATGCCAAGAAAAATTCAGAATTTACTTGTTCCTCTTTGCGTTTACTCAATTCTTGCAGTTTCACTTAACCTTGTTGTCGGTGTACTTGGCGACCTTTCATTAGGTCATGCGGGATTTATGTGTATTGGTGCTTACACTGGTGCAGTATTTACAAACATTTTCGAAACTATTATTCCAAACGATTTTATTCGTTTCGGTTTAGCTCTAATAATTGGTGGTATTTTTGCCGCAATTTTTGGTTTTGTAATTTGTATTCCTGTATTACGACTTAAAGGCGACTATCTTGCCATTGTTACACTTGCATTTGGCGAAATTATCAAAAACATTCTCAATATAGTTTATCTTGGTATTGACTCAGAAGGGCTTAAAATGTCAATTGATGGTACTTCATATAACAATATGCTTCTTGAAGATGGTCAGACAATTATCAAAGGTGCTATGGGTATTACAGGTACATCACGCGATGCAAACTTCATTATCGCATTTGTACTTTTATTTGTAACTGTTATGGCATCTCTTAATCTTATTAACTCAAGAACAGGTCGAGCAGTAATGGCAATTCGCGACAACAGTATTGCTGCACAGACAATCGGTATTAACATCTCTAAATACAAGCTTATTGTATTTACAATTGCATCATTCTTTGCAGGTATTGCAGGTGTTCTTTTCTCACACAATATGAACTCATTCTCAGCTAGTGGATTTGACTACAACACATCAATTCTTATTCTTGTTTATGTTGTTCTTGGTGGTATCGGTAGTATCCGAGGTTCTGTAATCGCTGCAATTCTTCTTTATGCACTTCCTGAACTTCTTCGTGAAGTTGGCGAATACAGAATGTTGTTCTATGCGATTCTTCTTGTTGTAATGATGATTGTAAACAACAATGAAAAAATCAATGATATGAAAAAATCATTTATGATGAAATTTAAAAAGAACAAGACTATTAGTGAAGGAGGTAAAAACTAATGGCATTACTTGAAGTTAAAAATCTCGGTATTGTTTTTGGCGGTCTTCACGCCGTTGAAGGTTTTAATCTTTCACTTGAAAAAGGAATGCTTTATGGTCTTATTGGTCCTAACGGTGCAGGCAAAACAACTGTTTTCAACCTCTTGACTGGTGTTTATAAACCAACTACCGGTATTTTCAGTCTTGACGGTGTAAAGCTTACAGGTAAAAATCCTGTTGAAATCAGTAAAGCAGGTATTGCACGTACATTCCAGAATATTCGACTTTTTAAGAATCTTTCAGTTCTTGATAATGTAAAACTTGGTCTTCACAATCAGGTAAAATACTCAACAGCAGAAGGAATTTTAAGACTTCCACGCTTTTTTAAATCAGAAAAGAAAATGAATGAAAAGGCAATGGAATTGCTCAAGGTTTTCGGGCTTGAAAACGAGGCTTCTACATTAGCCGATAACCTCCCCTATGGTAAACAAAGAAAACTTGAAATTGCACGTGCACTTGCTACAAATCCAAAACTCTTGCTTCTTGACGAACCTGCTGCAGGTATGAACCCAAGTGAAACACAAGAACTTATGGATACAATTCGTTTTGTTCGTGATAACTTTGATATGACAATTCTTCTTATTGAACACGATATGAAACTTGTCAGCGGTATTTGTGAAGAAGTTACAGTTCTTAACTTTGGCGAGGAACTTGCTCAAGGTAAAACAAGCGAAGTTCTTAATAACCCTGAAGTTATTAAGGCATATTTAGGCGATTAAGGAGGATTAGATATGGCACCACTTTTACAAGTTGATAACATTGAAGTTTATTACGGCGTTATCAAGGCATTAAAAGGCATTTCTTTTGAAGTAAATAAGGGCGAAATCGTTGCGTTAATCGGCGCTAACGGTGCTGGTAAAACCACAATCCTCCATACAGTAACAGGTCTTTTAAAACCAAAAACAGGTACAATTTCATTTAAAGGAAATGACATTACAAAAGTTCCTGCTCATAAAATTGTTACAATGGGTATGGCTCATGTTCCTGAAGGCAGAAGAATTTTCTCACAGCTTTCAGTTCTTGATAACATCAAATTAGGCGCATTTACCCGTAAAGATAAAGAGGAAATTGAAGAAACTCTTAACTATGTTTACGAACGTTTTCCACGTCTTAAAGAAAGAAAAAATCAAATTGCAGGCACTCTTTCGGGTGGCGAACAACAAATGCTTGCTATGGGTAGAGCACTTATGTCAAAGCCTGAATTTGTTTTAATGGACGAACCATCAATGGGACTTTCTCCCCTTCTTGTTTCTGAAATCTTTGAAATTATCAAAGCTATCAATGAAAATGGTACAACTGTTCTTCTTGTTGAGCAGAATGCTAAAAAAGCGCTTTCAATTGCAGACAGAGCTTATGTTCTTGAGACAGGTAATATTGTTCTTTCAGGCAATGCAAAAGACCTTATGAATGACGAATCTGTAAAGAAAGCATATCTTAGTGAATAATTCATAGGAGGAATTATTATGGATAAGAAAATTGTTATTACAATTGCACGTGGATACGGTAGCGGTGGTAAAACTGTTGGTCAGATGATTGCAAAAGAACTTGGAATTTCCTTCTATGACCGTCAGATTCTCTATATGGCATCTGATGATAGCGGAATTAATGTAGGTCTTTTTCAAAAAAATGACGAAGATGTAAACAAAGGTTTATTTGACCCATCAACTCATAAGTATTTAGGTGGTATTATCCCTCCTGAAGATAGCAAGTTCACATCAAAGGAAAATCTCTTCAACTATCAGGCAAAAATTATTAAAGAGCTTGCTGCTAAAGAGTCTTGCGTAATTGTTGGTCGTTGTGCGGACTTTGTATTGAAAGACAATCCTAATGTAATCAAAGTTTTCATCTGGGCTCCACATCAGTCTTGCGTTGAAACCGTTATGGATATGTTTGATATTAGTGAAAAAGAAGCAGACAAGAAAATCCGTAAGATTGACAAGCACCGTAGCGAATATTACCGTTATTACACTTGTCGTGAATGGGATAACGCTCGAAACTATGACTTATGTCTTAACAGTGCAGATTTAGGATTCGAAGGTTGCGTAAAGGCAATTAAAGCATATATCGATGTACTTAAAGGTGTAAAAGAATAATTACTTAAAGGACTATCTATTGATAGTCCTTTAATTTTGCCCTATAATCTATTTATATTTTAAATGTGTAATTTTACATTTATTATAGTAAAAGCATAAATAAAGCCATTTTTAGCGAAACGAGCATAAGAAAACACCTTATCTCCAAAAGATAAGGTGTTTTAATTAGATTTAATTTTAAATTATGCCTTTTTCTTTGTAACTGCTTTAATAACAAAGAGAGTACCAAGCATAAGAGCAATACCAATTGGAAGTGCAACTACAGACTGAACAAAGCCTGCAATAATGTATGTTACAAATGACACACCTGCAACTGTAAGAGCGTATGGCAATTGTGTGGAAACGTGGTTAATATGATTACTCTGGCTACCTGCACTTGCCATAATAGTTGTGTCAGAAATTGGTGAACAGTGGTCGCCGCAAACAGCACCTGCCATACAAGCTGAAATAGCAATAACTGAAATAGGACCACTACTGTATGGGAATACATTAAGAACAAGAGGAATAAGAATACCAAATGTGCCCCAAGAAGTGCCTGTTGCAAATGAAAGACCAACTGCAATAAGGAAAATAACTGCTGGAAGGAAGTTTGCAAATGTGCCTGCTGTTGATTCAACGATACCTGCAATAAATTCTTTAGCACCAAGACTATCTGTCATAGCTTTAAGTGTCCATGCACAAGCAAGAATCATGATAGCTGGAACCATCGCTTTAAAACCTTCAGGAATTGATTCCATACAGTTTTTAAATGTAAGAACTCGACGAACCATAAAGTATGCAACTGTAAGAATGAGCGTGCAGAAAGAACCATAAAGAAGACCAACAGATGCATCAGCCCCTGAGAATGCTTCAATAACATTATGATATGCACTGCTTGTTGCATCAAAGAATCCACCTGAATAAATCAAGCCAATAACACAAGCGATTATAAGAAGAACTACAGGAAGAATAAGGTCAATAACTTTACCCTTTGGATTAGCATTACTATCATCTGCAGAATTTGCAAAAGATTCAGCATCACTTGTGAAAAGGTCGCCATTAAGAGCATTTGCCTCATGAACTTTCATCTTACCAAAATCAAACTTCATTATAGTAATTGCAACCATCATAATAATTGTAAGAATTGCATAAAAGTTATATGGAATTGCGCTAAGGAAAAGTTGGAAACCACTTACTTCTTCTTCAGCAACAAAACCTGCAACTGCTGCTGCCCAAGATGAAACAGGAGCAATAATACAAACAGGTGCTGCTGTCGCATCAATAAGATATGCAAGCTTTGCACGAGAAACCTTATGGCTGTCTGTAACAGGACGCATAACTGAACCAACAGTTAAGCAATTGAAGTAGTCATCGATGAAAATCATACAACCAAAGAGCACTGTTGCAAGTTGTGCACCAACTCTTGATTTTATGTGTTTCTTGGCCCAACGACCAAAGGCAGCTGAACCACCTGCTTTGTTCATCATTGAAACCATGGCACCAAGTACAATAAGGAATATAATAATACCCATATTGTATGAGTCAGCTACATTAGCAACAAAACCATCACTAAATACGTGTGTAATTGTTCCTACAAAGTTGCCTTCTGCATATAAAAGACCACCTACTACAATACCAATGAAAAGTGAAGAATAAACTTCTTTAGTAATGAGTGCAAGTGCAATAGCAATTACTGGTGGAAGTAAAGACCAAAGACTTGAGTAAAATCTTGTTGGTGCTTCAACTTCTCCTGAACCACCACAATCACTACAAATATTTGATGCAGCAGAACAATCAGCACAAGCAATGTTTGTTCCCTCACATTCACCACAAGTAGCAATGTATCCCGAACCCTCGCAAGATGAACAATCAATCATCTTTACTGCAGTTTCACCATCACTTGCAAAAGCAAAAACAGTCATACCACAAAGAAGTAATACTGATATTACCAATGCAATTAAAGTTTTTGAATGAAACCTTTTTTTCATTTTTACATCTCCTTTTTGTTATATTGAAAGAGAAAATAACAACCCTCAATACACATAAATATGTAAAAAAGATAACACATTTCGCACATTTTGTCAATGTAAATCACAAAAAGAAGAATGTTAAAAAAATAACATATACATCTGCTATTTTTTGTGGTATAATATATAAAATAAATTTTATGGAGATGATTAATATGATTCGAAACGAAGCAATGTTCAAACTTAGTTATGGCTTGTACATTTTAAGTGCACGCGAAAATGATAAAGATAACGCTTGTATTATAAATACCGCTTGTCAGATTACTGATAATCCTAAAAAAATTACTATAGCCGTCAATAAAGATAATTTAACATGTGAAATGATTGAAAGAACAAAACTATTTACAATTTCTGTTCTTTCAACCGAAGCAACTTTTGATTTAATTAAAAGATTTGGATTTGCAAGCGGTCGTGATACTGATAAATTTGCAGGTTTTAATGACCACTACAGAACTGAAAATGGAACATATTTCATCTGTGAAGGTACTAATGCATACATTTCTTGCACAGTAACTGATTCTATTGATTGCGGCTCACATACTTTATTTATTTGTGATGTTACTGAGGCAGAAACATTATCAGATGAACCATCTGCAACATATCAGTATTATTTTGACCATATCAAACCAAAACCTGAAACTAAAAAGAAGAAGGGTTATATCTGTAAGATTTGCGGTTATGTTTATGAGGGCGACGAATTACCTGAAGATTTTATTTGTCCTATTTGTAAACATGGTGCAGAAGATTTTGAACCAATAGAATAAAAAAACTAAGCGTAGCAACCATCAAAGGTTGTTACGCTTTTTTAATATACTGATTTGGTTTTCTGTAAGATAACCTTTCGAAATCATCATTTTGATAATCTCAATTTTTTCTTCATTTGTTATGTATTTCTTCTGCATTTTTATCACCATTAAATGATATGCAGAAATACATAGAATATTACTTAAGTACCTCAGTTTTTTCAACTCGGCTATAAATAATGCTTGAACATTCTTTGCAGATTGTATGTTCAACAACAGTAGCAAACGATTTAATTCTATCGCGATAAACGGCACCATCGTTAATTTGGTAACCTTTAGTTAAATCCTTTGAGCCACAATATGGACATTCTTCAATTATAATATTTTTCATAGATACTACCTCTTTTTCTTGCTGATAATTAAATAGACAACCGCTCCGAATATAAGTATTAAACCTGCAACTACCAATCCAATGACAATTTTGACATTATCGCCATTGCCGTCATTATTATTTTGATTATTATAAGTTGTATTTTCTGTTGTAGATTTATCATCTTGGTTGGATGGTAGGTCAGTATTCTCAACAGAAGTTGATTCAGTTGTAGATTCAGTATTAACAACAGTATTATTTATAATCTTTACAGTTGAATTTTTTACTGTATAGGGCAATTTTTCAAGATTTTCACTAACAAAATCCCCTGCGCTTGGAATTATAATTTTAACGCTACTTTCCCCTTCTGCATTTTCAAGTGCTTTAAACTTAACAGTGAATAAAATACCTTCAGAAGTGATTGCATAATCTGGAGACAAATAAGTAAATCTCACATTATTGGGTGTATTCTTTATACTTATCATTGCATCCTCATCAATTATTGCACCTTTTTCAGCGGATACATACTCAAGTTTTGATGCATCATATTCTAAATCTATTACCGCACCACTTAATTTTGAATTATCACTTATAAATACTTTTAATTCAAATTCATCGCCCGCATACACAGTTGCATCTGTAACTTTCAACTCAACAGTTGACTTAGCAGAAACAGGTATTATTACTGCTAACAATACAAAGATAGTCAGCATCATTGAAATTATTCTTTTCATTTTAATCACCACTGATATAATACCACAAACTGCATTATAATACAAGAAAAAATCCTCTGCTAAAACACAGAGGATAGATTCTAATCCTTTAATGAGGAACTTAAAAATTCTTTTAATCGTGGACTTTGTGGATTTTCAAACAAATCAACAGGATTACCAATTTCTTCAATGATACCATCTGCCATAAATATAACTTTATCAGATACATTTTTAGCGAAATTCATTTCATGAGTAACAATAATCATCGTTGTGTCCCCATCACGAAGTTCACGGATTACACGAAGAACTTCTCCTGTAAGTTCAGGGTCTAAAGCACTTGTTGGCTCGTCAAAACAAAGAATTTTAGGCGAAAGCATTAAAGCACGTGCAATAGCAACACGCTGTTGCTGTCCGCCAGAAAGTTCGCACGGATATGCATCGACTTTATCTTCAAGACCAACTCTTTTAAGAAGTTCAATGGCACGATTATCAATTTCTTTAAGTTTCTCTTTATTATTCTTTTTTACATCTTCAAGAAGTTGAACGGCTAATGTAAGATTTTTAAGAATACTATATTGTGGGAAAAGATTAAATGACTGGAAAACGAGACCAAAATTCAATCTTTTTTGTCGAAGCTGTGAATCCTTTTGACTTAAATCAGTTGCAAAATCCACAAGCAAATCATCGTCAACAAAAATCTTACCCTGTTCTGCAAATTCAAGAAAGTTCAAGCATCTTAACAGTGTAGTTTTACCACTACCAGATGAGCCGATAATAGATAAAACCTCGCCTTTTTCTAATGTAAAACTGATATCTTTTAAAACTTCGACATTACCGAAGCTCTTTTTTATATTTTCTACTTTTAATATAGACATTTTTATTAACTCCGATAATAATCAAATTTCTTTTCAATATAGTTGAACAACAATGTAAGAATACCACAGAATGCAAGGAAGAATAATGCTGTGTAGAACAACGGCCAAATTATACCTTTACTTGTAAAGTCTGTGGCTTGCATAAGAATTTCAGAAACCGCAATAACGCGAGCCAAAGATGTATCTTTTACAAGTGTAATAATCTCGTTACTCATAGGTGGAATAATACGCTTAACAACCTGCATTAACACAACCTTAAAGAAAATCTGAGATTTTGTCATACCAAGTACCTGACCGGCTTCATACTGCCCTTTTGGAATGCTTTCAATTCCACCACGGTATATTTCTGAAAAATATGCGGCATAGTTAATAACAAATGCAATTAGAGCAGCAGTCATACGGGATTTCATTGGAGTGTCAAATAACAGTCCCGGAACATAAAAGACCACAAAAAGCTGGAGCATCAGAGGCGTACCTCTGATGACCCAGACAAATGCTTTTGTTATGAACTTTAAAATTTTAATTTTTGACATAGAGCCCATAGAAATGATTAATCCTAAAGGCAATGAAAAAAGTAATGTAGCACCGAATAGATAACAGTTTTGTAAAAAGCCCTCTAATAATTCAATGCTTACCTGAACAAAAGACATTAAATTAACTCCTAATTAGTCCGCTTTTACAACAACGGCTTGTTTATTCTGCATATAAGGGATTGTAACCTGCATATTTTCTGCTCTTTCAGGAGTAATTGTCATACCATTCCAGATACAGTCAATGTTTTTACTTGCAAGTTCTGTTTCTTTTGAGTTCCAGTCAATAACCTGGAATTTAACTTCAAGACCAAGTTTTGCAGCAACTGCTTTTGCAAATTCTGTTTCAAAACCAATAAGTTCGCCATTTTCATCATTGTAGTTCATTGGTGAAAAAAGAGTAATACCAACTACAAGAGTACCTTTATTCTTGATGTATTCCCAGTCTGATTCTTCAGCTTCAACTTGCTTGTATGTACCGTCGCCAAGAAGAAGGTCCTGAAGTTTATATTTTGTAGCAATTGTGTTAAGAGTACCATCTGCTTTAAGTTCATTGATTGCCTTGTTTACATAGTTAACAGCATCTGAATTCTTTCTGAATGCAATACCGTATTCTTCAGGTGCAAATGAAACATCTTCAACAAGTTTAAGATTAGCAAAGTCTGTACCCTCGCCGATTGAACCAATTGACATAACATAGTCAATAACTGCCATATCTGCTGTACCTGCAGAAACTTCCATAAGTGCTTTTGCCTGAGTATCAACAGGTGTTTTTGTGAATGCTTCGAAATACTTATCAGTATTCATAACTTCTTCGCCTGCTGAACCAGCTTCAGCAACAACGATTTGTGCTGTATCGCCACAACCAGCAAAGCACATTGCCATCATAAGTACTGCCATAAGGACAGCAAGTAATTTTTTCATTTTCATAATTTTAACTCCTTTTAGTGTGTTAAAGTGATAATACGCTAATATAATACATTAATAAATAGGTTTTGTCAACTAAAATTAATATCAGAAATTAAGTTTTCGAAAAGATTTTCTGCTTTTTTACATTCTTCTTCAGTTTCTTTTGATTTTTTGAACACAAGTCCAACCGATGCAACTATAATTAAACCAAGAATTCCTGCAGAAAAAACGCTCATAGCATTCAATTTATATAGATAGAAGAGATATGCGAGAATTCCAAAAACAGCAAGTATATATGTTAATCTTATCAATGGGTCATAAAGTTTATCATAAACCATTGCATACTCAATATATGAACCATTTTCATCGCTACCCACATCAACAAGATAATGATATCTGTCAAAAGTCATTGGTTGCAATTGTTTGTTACGAGTGTAAATGTATTTTACTTTATACATTTTATCAAGCTTATAAAACTTACCGAAAATGCCTGTCATATCATCTTCAGCTGTAGGAGTTTTGAATGCAACATTTAATTTTTCACGAATTTTAAGTGTTGTTGCATCAATGTATATCTTTTTCGGTTCAGTTAATTGCTTATAATGAAATTTATTTATCTCCATTTATATCACCGCATTTATTCTATAATAATTTCTTGCAAGTTTCAAGTTGATATGTTATATTTAATTGAATAAATTTTGAGGTGTAGATGTGAAAAGTTTTACAATCAATAAAAATGATGCTGACCAGCGTCTTGACAAATTCATAACCAAATCCGTTCCCCTACTTCCAAAAACGCTTATGTATAAGTACATAAGAATTAAAAGAATTAAGGTAAACGGTAAGCGTGCTGAGATTTCAACAAGACTTAATCTCGGCGATGTTGTTGATATGTATATTAACGACGAGTTTTTTGAAAAAGCACCTGAAAAATATGATTTTATTAAAGCATCCAAAAATCTGAATATCATTTATGAAGATGATAACATTATTCTTTGTGATAAAAAAGTTGGCATACTCTCCCACCCTGACGATAATGAATATATTGATACATTGATTGGCAGAATAAAGCGTTATCTTTATGAAAAAGGCGAATACAAACCTGACGACGAAATTTCATTTGTGCCATCTCTTGTAAACAGAATTGACCGTAATACAGGTGGTATTGTTATTGCAGCAAAAAATGCTGAAACACTTCGTATTCTTAACCAAAAAATGAAAGACCGTGAGTTACACAAATTTTATCTTTGCATAGTTCACGGCGAAATTAAGAAAAAGAGCGGACTTCTTGAGGGGTACCTTGTTAAAGATGAAAGTAAAAACAAAGTTACTGTTTCAAAAAAGAAAATGGAAGATTCAAAAGAAATTCGTACTAAATACAATGTGATTGATACTGATGGGAATTTGTCGCTTGTTGAGGTTGAATTGCTTACAGGAAGAACACATCAAATTAGAGCACATTTTGCATCAATCGGTCATCCACTTTTGGGTGACGGAAAATATGGCACAAATGCTCAAAATAAGAAATATGGCTATAAGAAGCAATTTTTATATTCATATAAACTTGTGTTTGATTTCACAACAGATGCAGGAATACTTGAATACTTAAATCATAAAGAGTTTGAAGTTGACGATGTTTGGTTTAAGAATGAGTTTTATAATAAGGGTTTATAAAGACAAAAGGACGGTTTTATCAAACCGTCCTTTTGTTATTTTATCATTTCAGCGAATTGTTCTTCGTTGATTATTGTAATGCCTAAATCTATGGCTTTTTGGAGTTTTGAGCCAGCTGCCTCGCCTGCTAAAACATAAGTTGTTTTCTTTGATACAGATGAAGATGCTTTACCACCGT
>CALCBQ010000187.1 GCA_937897215.1 uncultured Clostridia bacterium
TCGTGAAGTATTAACGGAAAGGATAGGATTAAAACCTATTAAATCCCTAATTGAGAGACCCCTTACGTGGAATTTTATTTTATCTTATCGTTTTATAAATCAAAGGCATTGTTTCAGGCTTTTCAACACCAATTGTAAATGAAGTGTTGAAAAGCTTTTCTGCATTTTTAAGCCTTTCGTCTGTTTCAGCATAAAGAATTGCGATTGTATCGTCAACAGAAACTATATCACAAGTTTTCTTTAAAAGAACAATTCCTGCACCGTAGTCGATAGTGTCAGTTTTCTTTTCTCGACCTGCACCAAGCAAAACTGCACTTTCGCCAACAATTCGTGAATCAATGCTTTGAATGTATCCATCTTGTTTTGCTTTGATTTCAAGAGATTTTTCACATTTTGGCAACAAATCTGTATTATCAAGCATTTCTGCATTTCCACCTTGTGCAGAAATGAGTTCTTTTAATTTGTTGAATGCTGAACCGTCAAGCAAAGCATTTTCAGCTTTATTGTATGCGACCTCATAATCCCAATCATAAGAAATACTTAAAATCGTTGCAGATAACACAAGGCACAACTCTCGTAACTGCTTATCACCTTTATTATTTAAAATATCAACAACTTCCTTGATTTCAAGTGCGTTACCAATATTTGAGCCAAGTGGAATATCCATATTGGTAATAACAGCCGCCATATTTCGACCACATTTTTTACCGATTTTAACCATTAACTCTGCAAGTTCTGTAGCACTTTTTTCATCTTTCATAAATGCACCACTACCACATTTAACATCAAGTACTATATTTTTTGCTCCTGCGGCAATTTTTTTGCTCATAATACTTGATGCGATAAGTGAAATGTTACCAACAGTTGCAGTAACATCACGCAAAGCGTAAATCTTTTTGTCAGCAGGTGCCAAATTGCCTGTTTGTCCTATAAGTGCAATACCGATTTCATTGACTTGCTTAAAAAATGCATTAGTATCAATAGATGTGTTATAACCATTAATACTTTCAAGTTTGTCGATTGTTCCGCCTGTATGACCAAGTCCACGACCACTCATTTTAGCCATCTTTATACCAAGAGAAGCACAAATTGGTGCTACTACAAGTGAAGTCTTATCTCCAACGCCACCTGTGGAGTGTTTGTCAGCCGTAATTCCGTCAATTGCAGACAAATCAAGCATATCTCCTGATTTAGCCATACTTTCAGTAAGATTTACTGTTTCTTCTTCGTCCATTCCGTTAATGAAAATAGCCATAAGAAGTGCAGATGCCTGATAATCTTCAATTCTTTCTGCAGTATATTCTTGAACAAAAAAATCGATTTCCTCTTTTGTCAGTTTTTGTCCGTCACGCTTTTTCTCAATAATATCGTAAATTCTCATATTATTCTCCTAATTTAGATTTGTTGAAAGAATAGGGGAGAAGCTCATCTAATGTGTATTCTTTGATATCATTTTCACTTATTCCAACATATACTTTTAAATTTTCGTTACAAAACTCTGCTAATGCTTGTCTACAAGCCCCACAAGGCATTGCATAATCTGTAATTTTACCATTTTTACCACCTACAATACAGATTGCTTTAAATTCTTTTTCCCCATTTGCTATTGCAGAGAAAAGTGCTGTTCTTTCAGCACAGTTAGTAAGAGAATATGATGCGTTTTCGATGTTGCAACCCTTATAAGTATTGCCATTTTTACAAAGTAATACTGCACCAACATTATAGTTGGAATATGGTGCATATGATTTTTCCATAGCTGCTTTTGCTAATATAAAAAGGTCTTTTTTGTCCATAAAATCACCTTAAATTAAAGTTTTCTAAAACAAACTTGCTGATAAAGTTATAACCTTTTATAGTACCAAGATTTTCAGGTACAATATTTTTTGAATACATAAGCAAAGGCACTTGTTCTCTTGTGTGGTCTGTGCCTTTAAATGCAGGGTCGCAACCATGGTCAGCAGTAATAATCAATAAGTCGTTATCCTGCATTTTTGGTATAAAGTCATTTAACCAACTATCAAATTCTGAAATTGCATTTGCGTAACCATCTGCATCTCGTCTGTGCCCGAATTTCATATCGAAGTCCACAAGATTTGTGAACACAAGTCCATTAAAATCCTTGCTTAATAGCTCAAGTGTTTTTGTCATACCTTCAGTATTAGAATGAGTAAAGTGTTTTTCTGTAATTCCACGATGTGCAAAAATATCTGCAATTTTACCAACTGAAATAACGTCAAAACTACTTGCTTTTAATTTATCAATCATTGTATCTTCTGGTGGCTCAACAGAAAAATCGTGTCGGTCTGCTGTTCTTGTAAATGGGTGTTCGCCATTAAACGGTCTTGCAATTACGCGACCAACTGCGTGTTCGCCAACAAGTATTTTTCTTGCGATTTTACAGTATTCGTAAAGTTTTTCAAGTGGCACAATATCTGTGTGTGCTGCAATTTGAAATACGCTGTCTGCAGAGGTATAGACAATTAATTTGCCTGTTTTAATGTGCTCTTCGCCATAATCTGCAATAACCTGAGTACCTGAATAGGTTTTATTACAAAGGATTCCACAACCAGTCTGTTTTTCAAACTCTTCAATTATTTCATTTGGAAAACCATTTGGGTAAGTAGGCATAGGTTTTTCAGAAATAATACCTGCAATCTCAAAATGTCCGATAGTAGTGTCCTTGCCTTTAGATAACTCTTGTAAAGCACCGAATTTACCAATGGGAAAAGCGCAAGTTTTCAGTTCAACACCATCAATATTGCATAAGCCTAATTTTGACAAGTTTGGAATATTAAATTTTTTTGAACACGAAATACTTTTAAGAGTATTTGCACCTAAATCCCCAAATTGCTCAGCATCTGGTGCATTGCCAATGCCAAAACTATCAAGAACAATAAGAAATATTCTGCTATATTTCATCAATAGCCACTACCTTGTTCATTTTTAACGATTTTTACTATTCTGCTTGTACCAAGACGAGATGCGCCAAGATTTATAAAGTCTTCTGCGTCTTCAATTGATGCAATTCCGCCTGCAGCTTTAATTTTCTTTCCGTTAGTAGTATGTTTCGCGAAAAGCTCAATATCTTCTTTGGTCGCACCACCGGTTGAAAAACCTGTTGATGTTTTAATGTAATCAGCATTTGAATTGCTCACGATTTCACACATTTTGATTTTTTCATCTTCAGTAAGAAGGCAAGTTTCAATAATAACTTTTAAGATTTTTCCGTTACACGCATCTTTTATAGCATTGATTTCATCAAGAATTTCATTGTATTTCTTATCTTTTAACCAACCTACATTGATAACCATATCAATTTCATCAGCACCATTTTTAACAGCATCTGCAGTTTCAAAAACTTTTGTTGCAGTAGTAGAATAACCATTAGGGAATCCAATAACTGTGCAAATTGCGAGTTTATTTCCAGCATACTCTTTTGCTTGTTTTACAAAAGATGCAGGAATACAAACAGATGCAGTTTCGTATTTTATTCCGTCATCACAAATTGTTTTTATCTCTTCCCAAGTTGCATTTTGAGAAAGTAATGTGTGGTCAACCTTTGATAAAATTTCTTTAATATTCATTTATTTACCTCCACAAGTCTTACATAATGTATAACCATCGTTTATATAATCTTTTAATTCACTATCAGATAGTTTAACTGTCTTTTTATTTTCTTCCTTTGTTCTTGGCACAAAAGAACAATTAGGCGAGTGAATTTTCTTGCTACTAATGTTTAGTACATATGTTTTTCTTACAACATTATCATCTGTTTTTGTTGTAGTTTCTTTTTCCGTATCAGAATTTTGAGTTGTTGTTTCATTTTTAGAAACTGAGTCTTGTTTTGTAGTGGTTTCATCTGTGTCTGATTGATTATTTCCAGTAGTTGATTCGTCTTTTTCGTGTAATTCACTGACAATAGGTAAATAATCTTCAACAGTTTTATTATTTTCAGTTTCTACTTCTATAAAAGTATCCTTAAACTTTTCGTATTCAACATTATTTATGTTATTATCTGCAATTCTTTCTAAAAGTTTATTAGTTTCATTAATTTTAAATATAGATACAACCAATAATACACAAATCAGTAAAAGAAGAAACGGAACCTTCTTAAACAACGATTCAGCACTGGTTTGCTTTTTCAAAAAATCTTTGAATGAGTTTTTATCTTCCATATTCACACCTCTAGGTAATTTTACCATTTCAAAATGTGATTTTCAACAAGTTTAACAAATTTGTTTGAATATGAATATTATGCAATAAGGTGTATCTACACCAAATAAAATATAGGAGATTAAATATGGAAAAACATGTTTTTAATTGTGATTGCAACATTATGCCAAAACTTCCTGATTATCCTGTGGTTGCAATGGCTTATGTGCCGTTTCAGACAGAATTAATAACTTATACAAGCTCTGAAGCATTCTGCAACGGAACTTTATTTCCTGAGTTAGATAAAAAGTTTTATGGAGGTAATTGTTGTGGATAAATGTAAATTAATGAGAGAACTTTCAAGCGTTAAATTTGCAGCGTGGGAATTGCATTTGTATCTCGATACACATCCATGTGATGAAAAAGCACTTGAAATGCATAAAAAGTACAGCAAACGTACAAAAGAACTTACAGAAGAATATGAAGAATGTTACGGACCATTAACTCATAAATCCGGCAGTGGCTTAGAGTGGGTTAAGAATCCTTGGCCATGGGAATATGTAAAGGAGTGTGATTGTTAATGTTTCAATATGAAAAGAAATTACAGTTCCCTGTTAAAATTAAAAATCCAAATCCTAAACTCGCTCAAATAATTATTTCACAATTTGGCGGTCCCGATGGCGAATTAGCCGCATCAATGAGATATTTTTCTCAAAGATATGGAATGCCTCTGCCAGAACTTAAGGGTCTTTTAACTGACATAGCTACTGAAGAACTTTCTCACTTAGAAATGGTTGGCGCAATTGTATATCAGCTTACTCGCAACCTTACTATCGATGAAATTAAGAAAAGTGGCTTTGATAAATACTTTGTGGACCATACAACAGGTCTTTATACAGTTGCCGCAAGTGGAACACCGTTTTCTGCAATGTATTTCCAATCAAAAGGCGATGTAATCACGGACCTTCACGAAGACCTTGCAGCAGAACAAAAGGCAAGAACAACTTATGACAATATTTTGCGTCTTGTTGATGACCCTGATGTGCGCGAGCCAATTAAATTCTTACGTGAAAGAGAAATTGTGCACTATCAACGTTTTGGAGAAGGTTTACAGTTAATGACTGATAAACTTGACAGTAAAAACTTCTATGCATTCAATCCAAGTTTTGATAAGCATTGCTTAAAAAACAATAGAAAAAGATAAATATTATGAGTACCTTCAGTATAATCTGAAGGTACTTGCTTTTTGTATAAATCTCTTGATAGAACAAATATTTTATGATATATTTAATAAAAAATATAAGAATTTGAGGGGATTGTTTTGAAACTTCAATATAATGTTCCGCCATCAAAATTAAAACTTAAAAAGGCATATTGGAAAAATTCAGAAAACCTTTGGGAGCAAGCATCATTACCAATTGGTAATGGCTCCATTGGTATGAGCATTTTTGGCGATGTTAAAAATGATAAAATTGTGTTAAATCACAAAACACTTTGGGCAGGCGGACCTTCGCCTAAACGACCGGATTATTGCGGTGGTAATATAATCAAACCTGACCAAAACGGCAAATTGCCTTATGAGTATCAAAAAGATATATACGAAGCATTTCTAAAAGGAGATAATGCTACTGCAGACAAGCTTTGCGAGAATCTTGTAGGTATAAGCGATGGCTACGGTGGTTATCGTTGTTGGGGTGAATTTGAATTTAATTTTGATAATATAAAACACCCAAAGAATTACAACAGAGAACTAGATATGAGTAATGGTGTTTGCAATGTTTCATATAGCACAAAATTTGGTTTAAAAAATGCTGTTAATTATAATAGAAGTTTCTTTGTATCATATCCTGACAATTGTGGTGTAATACATTTTAAAAGAGATAATAAATCATTATGCTTTAGCGTTATGTTATCCTCTGCACATGGAAAAGCAGTTTATCAAGAGAATACAATAATTCATAGAGGAGAACTAGAAGATAATGGACTTTGCTTCTGCTTAATAGCTAAAATTATTACTGACGGTAAGATTGAGACAAATAACAATGCTATTAAAGTAACAGATTCTAGCGAGTGCATAATTGTTTTTTCTGCGGATACTGATTATATTGATTCTTATCCAACATACAGAACAGGCGAGAGTAGTGAACAGCTTTTTAACAGAGTACAAGCAACAGTTGATAATGCTGTTAGCAAGGGTTACAACTCGTTACTTAACGACCATATAAAAGATTTTTCACAGCTATTCAACAGAGTTAACTTTTCATTGAACACTGGTTGTGATTCAACATCAGATAAAGTTTTGTATAGGTATCATAAAGACGCTGATTGCAGAAAAAAAGCGATTGAACTTTTATATGAATACGGAAGATATCTTCTTATATCTTCAAGCAGAAGTACTGATGTTTTACCATCAAATCTTCAAGGTATATGGAATGTTTCAAATAATCCTAAATGGAGCAGTGATTTCCATATAAATATAAATCTGCAGATGAATTATTGGCCTGTGTTTAACGGCAATCTCGCTGAATGCTCACTTCCTTTAATCAGATATATTAAATCTATGGTTGAACCCGGAAGAGTAACTGCAAAATATTATACGGGTATTGAAAGTAAAGATGGGGAAAAGAATGGTTTCTTATTCCACACACAATGCACTCCATTCGGTTGGACTTGCCCAGGATGGTCATTTGACTGGGGTTGGTCTCCTGCAGCAGTACCATGGATTTTGCACAACTGTTATGAACATTATGAATATACTCTTGATAAAAATACTCTTAAAAATGACATATATCCAATGCTTAAGGAATGTGCGGAATATTTTGCAAAATTATTGATTGAACATAATGGCAGACTTCTTACTTGTCCTTGTTATTCTCCTGAACATGGTCCAAGAACAATTGGTAATACATATGAGCAAGCGCTTATATGGCAACTTTATGATGATGCTATTAAAAGTGCGATTGCACTTAACTTTGACAATGATTTAGTAGAAAAATGGAAGGAAATACAAGAAAAACTTAAAGTTTACGAAATAGGCGATGATGGTCAGATTAAAGAGTGGTACCATGAAAAGAAACTTGGCGAATTTGGTCAACATCATCACAGACATATGTCTCACTTGTTAGGTTTATTCCCATGCAATGTTATGAATAAGGCGGAAAACCCCGAATTGATTGATGCCGCTGTTGTTTCAATGAATCATAGAACCGATAAGAGTACAGGTTGGTCAATGGGACAAAAAATCAATACTTGGGCGAGAGTTGGCGATGGTAATCGTGTGTTGAAAATCATAGGAGATTTATTCAAAAATGGTATTTATCCAAACTTTTATGATTATCATCCACCATTCCAGATTGACGGAAACTTCGGTTTTACTTCAGGCGTGAATGAAATGCTTATGCAAAGTAACTGTGGATTTGTTGAACTGCTTCCTGCATTACCAGATGAATGGAATGATGGTTGCATTGATGGTATTGTTGCTCGTGGCAATTTTACATTACGAATTGAATGGGCAGATGGTTTGTTAAAATCAGCAACTATAACTTCAAATAGCGGAGAAAAATGCAAGTTATATTATTCTAAATGCGATTTCACTGTTGACGGTATTAAATCTGTTGATAATATGATTGAATTTGAAACCGAAAAAGGAAAAACATATATTATTGAGCCAATTAAATAAATACATAAAGAAACACCGCAAGAATCTTCTTGCGGTGTTCTACTTTATTCTTCGTTATCCTCGCTATTTATTTCATCGTTATTTTGTTCATTAAAGAAGAACACCTCTTCTTTAATGGAATTCTTGGTTTCTGCTTCTTCTTTGGCAATACAAACCTTTTGCCAAAGATTTTTCTTTTTGTTTTTAAAGAACAACATTTCGTTTGACGACAAAATATAAAATATAAGAATAATTATCACAAAAAGAGCTGATATAACACTGCATTCTTTTAAGCCCTGTGCTTCATAAACAAGTGTTATGTTGTGGTTTCCCTCTGTAACATTAATTCCCAATAATCCGCCAGATATTGCAAATATATCAGATTTATTCACTGGTTTGCCGTCAATATAAACATTCCAACTTTTGTCATAAGGAATAGATGTAAACAAGATTTCATCTTTTTCTGCAACAAAATTGCCCTTTATGCTTGTTTCATCAAATTCTGTGTATTCTAGCTGTCCATCTTTAAGTTTGTTGTAACCCTCAATAAACTTTTCGTGGTCAACTGTAAATGCAACAAAATCAACACTTGCAGATGAAACGTCATCTTTTAATGGCAACTCAATTGAAATACGGTCATTAGGTTTATGACTACCTAAATCAAGTACATAACCATCGTTTACAGTCATTGTATTTGTGTAAGAGGGCGATAATATTGTAACTGTATCAAGACTTCTTGAATATACATAAATGTAAATATTGGATGTATCTTTTGCTGTAATATCAATAGTTATCGAGCCACTATATTCATCTGAGATTTTATTTAAAGCAAAAGTACCTTCGTTAATACTAAAACGGTCAATTGATAAAATGTTTCCATAAACTATTTCGTAGTCTGTTATTCTGTTATAAACATCTTCAACTCCAGTTGCCGCTTTGAATAAATCCTCCTGAGCGTCAACCGGATTTTGATAAAGAGATACATCAAAATGTTCAACAACATCTATCACGGGAAACGCCAGATTAAGTGGGTATTTGTTTTCATAAGCATTGAACTGTTTACCTGATTCTTTCAATGAATAATAAGCATTTTCAGAAACATAATCAGACTTATCATAAATATATTTAAGTCCAAATAATGCATTGTATACAGGTGTTTGAGGATTGTAAGTGTAGCTATTAATTTTGTTTCCGTAAAGACCAAAATCTTTCTGGAAATTAGATGTTTTTTCATATGCCATTGATGAAAAAACTGAAACACCGTTATAGTCATACCAACAAGGGTCCATTCTTGCTCTTGAATCTGATAATTCTTCGCGATAGAACATTGAATTATCGTTTTCTGAGATTTTGTTCTGTACTGATTTAAAATCATCATAATCAGATGCGAATGATTCTTTTGACTGATTTGCAACATAATGGTCAGTGTTTGCAACGATTATTTCAGTTGCTACTGAACATAGTAACATAATTGATAAAGCAAAAACCTGAGCTTTTTTGCTTACAATCAATCCAAGCACAATTGTCATAAGAATAGCTGCGGCAATTGTAATAAAAACTGTAAAATCGTCAACATTTTTTGAACCGATTTTCTGTACTAAAACAACATAAGCAATAACGCCTATACCAACTGCAAGAATTTGTTTTTTGCTATATTCATCAATATGCTTTAATGCTTTAAATGCAATAATCAACAACAGAAATGAATATATAAATGATTGTCTGTAAGGGAGATCATTCGGGAAATGAAAACCATGCCATGCAAAGTTTATAAAGTTAATGTTAAAACTAAAATACATTAGTGCAAGAAGGCTGATTGATGCGATTTTTTCAGTTGAGGATATTTTTTTGGAAAATAAATATAATGGTACTAAAAGTACAGTAAGCACACCGCAGTAAACATTAGGTAAAACATCTTCGCCACTGCTGCGTATTGTGGGCTCAAGTCCTGCGAAATGATTTGCAAGAAAATCATATATATCAAAATATGATTGGTATGTTGTTGGCTGTGAATCTGCAGTAGCAGAAGATGAATTCAATACAGATACAAGTGGTATAAGCATAAATAAAAGAATACCGCCAACAGCTAATGATGATAATGCAAATCTTATTCCGCTATTTAAGAAAAAGGAATTTGAAAGCTTTTTGAAGATACCTTTTTCTTGTACTAGATAACCTTTATATTCTTTGATTTTCGAGTTGTTGCAAACATAGTAGTAAATGAAGTATATGCAAGAGAATATGCAAAGCATATATCCAATATAGTAGTTAGAGAAAATTGCAAGTGATAAAGCAATGATATATGTTTTACATTTTCCACTATCAATTATTTTTTCAATGCCAAGTACAATAAAAGGAAGAATGTACATAGCGTCAATCCACATTACATTCCAATAATATGCAACAAAATATCCGCAAAAAGCATACATAATTCCAAATGCAGATGTTGAAAATCCGTTTGCTTTTTGAGAATTTTTTAAATAATAAGCCATTGCCATTGAACTGAGTACAGATTTTATGGCAATCATAGCGGCAACTGCTTCAAATGTGTTCTTATGCCCGAATAATAAAACAATAAATGAAATAGGACTTGATAAATAATTAAAAAAGTTACCTAAAAATGAGCCACCAAGACCACTGTTCCATGAATACACTAATGACTCCCCAGAAACGAGTCTGTCATATAGTTCAGAAAACAACGGACCATATTGATGATATAAGTCCATTCGGTAAATTATTGAATCCCCAAAAGGTATTATTTCATAGCAGAAATATACAAGCAAAATTATAAATAAAGCGATTCCGCCTGATGCGAGCACATACTTGTTATCTTTTAACATTGATTTGAATTTCGTCATATAGTACACCTTAAAAAATATTTGAATTTAGTATAACACATAGATAATGTCATTTCAAGAAAGTTTTGTAATATAAGGGGACAAGTAATCATAGTATTACTGAGGTGATTAAGTGGACAAAGCATTTTTTAACAACTTCAATAATATAATTTCATATATTTCTCCAAGAATTCAGTTGTATTTGAAAAAAATTCCTGAATCAACCATTGAAAGTATTCAAGAAATCCGTTTAAGGTCAGAAAGACCTGTTGTTATTGTAACGCCAAAAGGGTCATCATTTCTTACAAATAACGGCAAATTAAGTTTTATATTTTCGGGTAATTGTATTGTGGTTAGTTCAAACGAAATTATTGATACTGTAAATAAAATGTGCGGTTATTCAATGCATAGTCATTATGAAGATATATTAAACGGTTATATAACTTTACCAAATGGTTCAAGAGTTGGGTTGTGTGGTACAGCGGTTTATGATGAAGATAAAATAAAAACTATTAAAGATATAAGTAGTATAAATATTAGAATACCAAGAAATTCAGTTGGTGTTTCAGAACAAATTTTTCAATCTGTCTTGAAAGATTCACTTAAAAGTCTTTTGATTGTCGGACCTCCATCTTCAGGTAAAACTACACTGATTCGTGATATTGCCAATCAGTTATCGTCAGGAAGGATGGGCAGGTATTATAAAACTTGCGTTGTCGATGAGAGAAAAGAAATATTTTCTTCACTTAACGATATTAAAACACTTGGTCCTAATACAGATGTTTTGTCCGGTTTTCCTAAAGGTGTAGGCATTTCAATGGCGGTAAGAACTTTATCTCCGGAGATAATTATTTGTGATGAAATCGGCGGCAAAGATGAATGCGCTGAAATACTGCAAGGAGTAAATTCAGGGGTTAATTTTATATTAACTATTCATGCAGGTAATTTAGATGAACTGAGAAACAAATTAATCTTTAAGGATTTAATTAATGTGATTGACTATGTGGTTTTGTTGCACGGTGCAGATAATCCGTGTTTAATTAAACAATGCATAAAATCAAAAGAGGTTATTAATGAAAGTGTTTCTTGTTTTCGTAATTATAATTATCTGTGTAACGGCATCGATAAATTATACAAAGCGAATTAATAACCACATTATTTCAGTTAGACAATTTCTGTTGATGTTAGAAAACATTAAAATTCTAATAATGTATAAAAACTTAAGTGTTGAGGAACTTTTTGATTATGTTTTAAAGTCGGATACTTATGATTTGTTAGGTTTTATTGAAACTTTAAATAGTAATATTAAAGAACATAATCAGTTTTATGAGATTATTAATGATTCTTTGTTTTCTAAAACAGAAAACTACTTTGACAGAGAAGAAGTGGAAGATATTAAAAACTTTTTATTGATGCTTGGAAATTCTGATACCGAAGGTCAAATGCTTAACTGCGAATTATATAAAAATATGTTTAACAAAAAATTATCAATATTGGAACAGAATAAAGAAACACAACGAAAAACAGGAGTTTCTTTAATTTTTGGAGTTGGCGTTGTTCTTATAATATTGATTATTTAATGGAGTAAAAATGGATATTACATTTCTTTTTAAGATTGCAGGAATTGGATTAATTGTTGCAATAATGCAACAAATGCTTTCAAAAACAGGAAGAGAAGAATTTGCAACGATGACAGTTATAACAGGAATTATTGTAATTCTGGCAATGCTTATTCCTCAAATATCATCAGTATTTGATGAACTGAAGTCTATATTTAATTTATGAATATTTTAATAAAAATTGGGCTAATTGCTCTCGTCTATATACTTTTATCAGTCGTGTTAAAACCATATAGACCTGAATATATTTTTTTATTGCGAATTTGTTCTGTTGCATTAATATTTGTTTTTATAGCTGATGATATTTCTGAGTTTATAGGAAAAATATTAACTGTTTTCACGATTTTTAATATTGAACCTATACATGTTAAATTATTAACTAAAGTAGTAGGAATAACAATTATTACAGATTTTGTTTGTGATAATCTTATTGACCAAGGAGAAAAAACTATTGCAGATGTTGTTGCTGTATCTTCAAAATTCATAATACTTTTACTTGCAATGCCAATGCTCAATGGTTTGATAGTTTTTTGTTTGAAATTCGTTGAATAATATGAAGAAGTTAATTTGTATATTTGTCATATCTTTTGTGATTATGGTATCTCTGTCGGTAACGGTTAGTGCTTCAGATATAAGTGTCAATGATGTTTGGAATGATATTGATGACAAAACAGAAGAATATCTAGAAGAACTGGGAATTACAGAAATAACATTTGAAGAGCTCTTTGACTTAAGCCCTACCAGAGTTGTTAGTTTTTTATTTGATTTGGCTTTTAAAACGGGCATTACAATTCATAAAAAAGTGTTTTCGGTTGTAATTATTATTTTGATTGTATCAATTGCAAATGCTTTTTTAAAGGAGTCAAATAATTTTGAATATCTTGTTTCATTTGTAGGCATTCTTGCTATTTTCTCTGTAATTATTGAACCAATCAGCAGAATAATTACGGATGTTGCGGTAGGAATTAAAACTTCAGCTATTTTTGTTAATTCGTATTTGCCGGTTATGACTGCAATAATAGTTGCATCAAAAAATCCTGGCCTTGCAATAACCTATAATTCATTTTCAATATTTTTATCATCTTTTATTACTTCTGTATGTGATAAGTTTTTTATGCCATTTATAAGTCTCCTTTTATCATTTAATGTTCTTTCTTCGTTTTCATTTGAAAATTTTCGTGAAAGAATATTAGCTGGTTGTAAAAGGGTAGTTATTATAATTTTATCTTTGTTTTCAACTGTTTATACGGGTCTATTAACAACACAGAGTTTGCTTGCCACATCGTCTGACAGCATTGCATTAAGAGGTATAAAATTTATTTCAGGTGCTTTTGTTCCGGTTGTTGGAGCCGGGGTAGGCGATGCAATTTCTTCTGTTTTCAGTAGTTTTCTAATTATGAAAAACACATTAGGTGTTTTTGTAATAATTGTCATAATTCTTATTAACTTACCGGTTATTATTGAATTATTGATTTGGTATTTCGCTATGCAAATTTGTTCGATAGTATCATCATTATTGGGTATAAAAAATATCACAGATGTCTTAGATGGAATATCATCTTTAATTTCGTTGTTAAATATAATTCTGTTTTTCGTTACTTTTGTGCTTGTAATCTCAACAGGCGTAATAATTATGATGGGTAAATAATATGGATAATATTAAATTATGGATGTTATCGTTATGTGGTGCAACCGCAATTACTGCAATATTCAAAATATTACTTTCTGACACAAATCTGAAAAAAGCTATAAATGTATTTTTTTCTGTGTTTATTTTATTTTACATATTAACTCCATTAAATGATTATATAAAAAATGACAATTCAATCATTAATTTTTATGAACATAAAACAGACAAAGATGAAATATACATAAGTGGTTACGAAGAAATTATAAAGTTGTCTTTAGAGAATATCTGTAATGAAAAATCAATAAAAGTTTTAGATATAAAAATAGAATCATATCTTGATGATGACGGAAACATATATATAAATTCTTTAGAAATTGACATTGATGACAATAACCGAATATTGGAAATTGAGAGTGTAATTAACGAAAAACTCGGCTATGAGGTAAAAGTTAAATGAAAGGTATTAAAGAATTAGTCAATAATCTTGGAACGATAAGAGATAACAAAAAGGTGTTTATCATTGTTTTTGTTGGATTTCTAATAATTGTATTAATTTGTCTATCAGAACTTGATTTTGGAAAAACAAATATAGAAAATCCTGAGCAAATAAATGAATATAATAATGCAGAATACTGTTCATATCTCGAAAATAAAATAACAGAAATTATTGAATCAATTGATGGTGCTGGTCAAACAAGAGTAATGATTACTTTGTCAGAAACTACTGAATATATTTATGCTACTGATGATAAAGATACACGCAAACAAACGGATTCATCCAACGATTCAAACACTCAAAATGATTATGTAATAATCGAAAAAGACAACAATGATACTGGTCTTCTAATAAAAACAATTGAGCCAAAAGTTAGAGGAATTGCAGTTGTCTGTGAGGGTGGCGATAACATATCTGTACAAAACCAGATTTACTCTGTAGTCAGTGCAGTATTGAATATAAATACATCAAGAATTTCAATTGCAAAATTATCATCATTGGAGGAGACAAAATGAAAAGTAGAATTATAGGGAGAAAGCAACTTTTAACATTCAGTTTAGTTTTTGCATTAGGTCTAGCTGTGTTTGTCAACTGGTATTATACAAAGCCACAGAATATTGAAAAAGAGCCAGAAGTAACAAATAATGCAAATTTAGGCGATGCACAATATGTTAATTCGGATTCAGTGGAAGCTGATTTCTTTCAAAGTGCAGAATTAAACAGAAGTAAAGCCCACGACTCCGCTAAAGAATATTTATCATCAATAATAGCAGACGAAAAAATTGATGAAGATACAAAAGCGTCTGCTAGAGAAAAATTAATAAATATATCAGAGCAAATAAAAGTTGAAAATGATATTGAAAATCTGGTATCTGCACAAATAAAAAATAAGTGTATTGTAACTTACGACCTTGAAAGTATAGAAGTTATATTACCTAGAGATACTGTTAATGAGGAAGTCGCGCTTAAGATTAAAAGTATAATTCTTTCTAAAACGAAACTTACATCTGATAAAATTACAATTATTGAGTCAAATTAGTGTATAAATATGAATTTATCTATTGAAATTCAGCGGTTAAAGTGATAAAATATACATAAATTCTATGTATATACATTTCGAACCGCAGAAAATTTAGAACGCTCCCTGTTTTTCTGACGGGGAGCGTATATTTTTTGGAGGATATTATGACAAGAAAAGAAGAAAGAGAACTTGCGTTTACTCTTATATTTGAAAAGATTTTTAACGAAGAATTATCTGTTGATGAAGTTATCGAAAACGCTGTTGAAGCAAGATTGATTGAAGAAAATACTTATGCTTTCTCAGTAGCACATTTAACTTATGAACATTTAGAAGAAATCGATAAGGTTATTACAGAAAATTCAATCGGTTGGTCTGTTTCAAGACTTCCTAAAGTTTCTCTTGCAATTTTCCGTCTTGCTATTTGCGAAATTCTTTATGTGCCATCTGTGCCTAATGGAGTTGCAATTAATGAAGCAGTTGAACTTGCAAAGAAATTCGCTACTAAAGAGGATGCATCATTTATTAATGGTGTTCTCGGTAAAGTTGTAAAAGAGATTGATGCGTAATGAGTTATCATTTAGGAATTGACACGAGCAATTACACTACATCTGTCGCAGTTTATGATGATGTTTCAAATTCAGTAATCAGTCGAAAAAAACTTTTGCCCGTAAAAGCAGGAGAAAAGGGTATAAGACAAAGTGATGCTGTTTTTCATCATACTGTTCAACTACCACAACTTATTAATGAATTGGTAAATGATTTTGATGGTTTAATTTCAAGTGTTGGTGTTTCAACTAAACCTTGCAATGAAGACGGCTCTTATATGCCTTGCTTTTTAACGGGTGTTTCTGTTGCAGAAGCTGTAGCGTCATTTATGCATATTCCTTTGTTTAAATTCTCACATCAGGATGGTCATATTGCAGCTGCACTTTATTCTGCAGATAAGCTTAAATTAATAAATGAAGAGTTTTTTGCTTTTCATATTTCAGGTGGAACATCACAAGTTTTAAAAGTTACTCCAAATGATAATTATTTCAAGACCGAAATTGTTTCTGATTCGCTTGATTTAAAAGCGGGACAAGCCATTGACAGAGTTGGTGTAATGTTAGGGCTCGCATTCCCTTGTGGTCCTGAACTTGAAAAATTAGCTTTAAAAAGCAACTTACCATTAAAAAAAGAAAAAGTATTTCGTCGTGATGGCAAGTTTAGCCTTTCAGGTGTTGAAAACAAGTGTAAGAAAATGTTTGAAGATGGTAAAACACCTGAAGATATTGCATTTTATTGCATAAATTATATTCGTTCAGCACTGGACGATACTGTAACTGAAATTATTTCGAAATACGGCGAATTTCCTTTGATTTTTTCTGGTGGCGTAATGTCAAATTCTATTATTTGTAATGATTTTATGAATAGATATAACGCTTATTTTGCAGAGCCACAGTATTCGTCAGATAATGCATGCGGTATAGCAATTTTATCTTCAATTTGTAATAAGGAATAATTATATGAATTCTCCTTTGATTTTAACTGTTACACAATTGAATACTTATGCAAAGTCCATTATTGAGCAAGATGTTACGCTTAACAATGTGTTTGTTATGGGCGAGATTTCAAACTTTGTTGACCATTATCGTAGTGGACATCTTTATATGAGCATTAAAGATAATCAGTCCGTTATTAGTGCGGTTATGTTTGCTGGAAATGCCTCAAGACTTAAATTCAAGCCTGAAAACGGAATGTCGGTTATAATTCGTGGCAGAGTTTCAATTTATGAGCGTGATGGTAGATATCAACTATACATTGATGATATGCAACCCGACGGTGTCGGCGCTTTAGCAGTAGCTTTTGAACAAATGAAAGAAAAACTTTCAAAAGCAGGTTTATTTGATAATGAACATAAAAAGCGAATTCCCGAAATTCCTGAAAAAATCGGTGTTATTTCTTCGCCAACAGGTGCAGCAGTACAAGATGTTCTTAATGTTCTTGGCAGACGCTTCCCGGTAGCAGAAATAGTTTTTGCTGGTGTACAGGTGCAAGGGGATAGTGCCGCACCAACAATTATTGAGGCGATTAAAAAACTTAACAATACGGATGTTGATGTTATTATAATTGCTCGCGGTGGTGGTTCTGCAGAGGATTTGTGGCCATTTAATGATGAGAAACTTGCTTATGCTATTTACAACTCGCAAATCCCAATAATTTCAGGTGTTGGTCATGAAACTGATTTTACTATTTGTGATTTTGTTGCAGATTTAAGAGCGCCAACCCCATCTGCTGCTGCAGAATTAGCAGTCCCAGATATCCGTGAACAAAAGTATTATATAGCTGCACTTAAAAATGCGCTAGATAATGCGATTGAAAGTGATATAAAAGATAAACAATATAATCTTGAACAACTCATAAAATCATCAGTACTTAAAAATCCTGAAAAGATTATAGAAAACCGTGAGTTGTATCTTGACACACTGACATCAAAAATCAACAATAATTTCAAAGATATATTTACAAAATATTCATCGGACTTCACTATACTTTGCTCAAAACTTGATTCATTGAGTCCATTAAAAGTATTGGCTCGTGGCTTTTCAATAGCAAAAAAAGATGAGAATATAATTGTTAATTCAAAAGATTTGTCAGTTGGAGATAGTATTTCTATACGATTTGCTGACGGAAACGCAAAAGCAAAAATTACAGAGGTGTAATTATGAAAATGACTTACGAACAGGCGACTAAACGCCTTGAAGAAATAGTTTCTAAGCTTGAAGAAGGCTCAATGCCTCTTGAAGAATCTATGAAACTCTATGAAGAAGGCGTGAAACTTTCAGAGTTTTGTATGCAAAAATTAAATGATGCAAAACAGAAAATTATTGATATAAACGAGGTCAAAAATAATGACTGATATTGAAATGATGAAACTTGCACAACTTAAACACAACATTAACCTACACGCTGATAAGGTGGATATGAGATTGAACGAATTACTTTCTCGTCATGGTCCTTATGGTGTTGGGAGTTCAGTTGTATCTGATGCAATGAGATATAGTATATTAAATGGTGGAAAAAGAATTAGACCCTTTCTTTGTCTTGAGTTTGCAAAAGCGTGTGGTGGCAACGAAGATATAGCACTTGATTTTGCGTGTGCAGTTGAAATGGTACACACATATTCACTTATTCATGATGATTTGCCTTGTATGGATAATGATGATATGCGCCGTGGAAAACCTTCTTGTCATAAAGCTTATGGTGAGGCAAATGCCTTATTGGCTGGCGATTCTCTATTAACAAAAGCGTTCAATGTAATTTCTTCTATTGATTGTAATTCTAAAATTATAGTTAATGCAATCAATTATTTATCAGAATTGTCTGGTATTAAGGGAATGATTGGTGGACAAGTACTTGATTTGCAATTTGAGGATTCTAATCCAACAGTTGACGAAGTTATTTTAATGTATAAACTTAAAACAAGTTGTCTTCTTGTTGCGTCTTGTGTGTTAGGTTCTTTATCATATGAAAATTGTTCTTCTAGTTCAAGACAAGCGGCATCAGATTTTGCTATAAATTTAGGTCTTGCTTTTCAAATCCAAGACGATATTCTTGATATTACAAGTGATGAGGTAACTCTTGGCAAGCCTGTTGGTAGTGATGAAAAGAATGAAAAATCAACCATCGTCAAATTCTATGGTTTAGAAAAAGCAAAAGAAATGGTAAGTGAATATACTCAAAAAGCTATCGATGCATTGAAAGATATTGATGGCGATACCACAATTCTTAAAGAATTTGCACTTTATATGGCTAATAGAACATATTGATTGGAGTAAATATTTTGGAAAATTTTAAATTTTTAGGTAAACTTAATTTGCCTGACGATTTGAAAAAACTGAATACAGATGAACTTGAAACTCTTGCAACTGAAATCAGAAGCAAAATGATTAAAACTGTTTCACAGAATGGTGGTCATTTGTCTTCTAATCTCGGTGTTGTTGAGTTGTCTATTGCTATGCACAGAATGTTCAATTCTCCAAATGATAAATTTGTATGGGACGTTGGTCATCAGATTTACGCTCATAAACTTCTTACAGGTAGAGTAAAAGAGTTTGATACATTAAGAACAGAAAATGGCATTTCAGGATTCTGTGCACCAAACGAGAGCGAACATGATACTTTTTATAGTGGTCATTCAAGTACTTCAATTTCGTCTGCTTTGGGTATTGCTGAGGCAAATAAACGACTTGGTAAAAATGATTATACAATTGCCGTCATAGGCGATGGTGCTCTTACTGGTGGTATGGCTTATGAAGCACTTAACAATGCAGGTCGTTCAGGTGCTCGACTTATAGTTATTCTTAATGATAATGAAATGTCCATTTCTGAAAATGTTGGCTCAATGGCTCGTTATCTTGCTATTGTCCGTTCAAAACCTGAATATAATAAGTTGAAAGCAAAAACTGAAAGTACATTGAACAAAATCCCATTAATTGGTTCTGGAATTGCACACTTTGTTTCAAAAATTAAATCAGATATTAAATCAACTATGTATGAAAGTACATTTTTTGAAGACTTGGGCTTTAAGTATATGGGACCTATTGATGGCCACAACCTTGAACACTTATGCGAGGCACTTGATAGCGCAAAACTTGTAGATTCACCAGTTTTATTACACATAAGTACCGTTAAGGGTAAAGGCTATGATTTCGCTGAAAAATCTCCAAGTATTTATCACGGAATTTCTAAGTTTAATGTTGAAACAGGGGAGCCTGTATCAGGTGGTGCAAACTTTTCATCAGAATTCGGCGAAGAATTATGCTTATTGGCAAAAGAAAATGATAAAGTTTGTGCAATTACTGCCGCCATGGCATTGGGCACAGGACTTAAAGATTTTTCACAGAAATATAGCAATAGATTTTATGATGTGGGTATTGCTGAAGAGCATGCTGTAACTTTTGCATCAGGACTTGCAAAAGGTGGAATGATTCCTGTAGTGGCACTTTATTCAACCTTCTTGCAAAGAGCATATGACCAGCTTGTTCATGATGGCACATTACAACAACAAAAGGTTATTATAGGTGTAGACCGTGCGGGTCTTGTGGGCGAAGATGGTGTTACTCATCAGGGATTGCTTGATGTTTCACTTCTCAATAGTATTCCAGGTGTTACAATTTATTCTCCATTTACATTTGATGTTATGCGTAAAGATTTAAGTAATGCGGTTGACGACGCTTCTAACCTTACGATTATCAGATATCCTCGTGGCGGCGAAACAGTAATACCAAGTACTTATAATATTACAAATAATGATTTTGACTATTTCGATAATAAGAGTTCAAAACTCATTATTTCTTATGGTCGAGTTACTGCTGAAGTAATAAATGCAGTTGAAAAATTGAAAAATAGCGGTGTAAATATTTCAATTATAGCTTTAAATAAAATCAAACCAATCAATAATGAGGTATATAATCTCGCATTGAAACATACTGAACTTTATTTCTATGAAGAAGCTGTTCGCTCAGGTAGTATTGGTCAAAGCTTTGCTGATTTTCTTTTTGAGAAGGGCTATAAGGGCATTTTTGAACATATTGCCGTTGATGACACTTTTGTTCCACATGCATCAGTTAAATCATTACTTAAAAAATATAACTTAGATACAGAAAACATTATAGAAAAGTTTTCGGAGAAATAATATGGCAGAAAAGAAAAGACTTGATACTGTTGTAGTCGATTTAGGCTTTGCTGAAACTCGTTCAAAAGCATCAGCAATCATAATGTCCGGCGAAATTTATGTTAATGGGCAAAAAGAAACTAAATCTGGTTATGCAGTAAAAGACACTGATAAAATTGAATTTAAAGGCAAAAAAATGCCTTTTGTAAGTCGCGGTGGATATAAACTTGAAAAGGCAATGAAAACGTTTCCTATAAGCCTTCAAGATTGTATTTGTATGGATATCGGTGCATCAACAGGTGGATTTACCGATTGTATGCTTCAATGTGGAGCAAGTAAAGTTTATGCAATAGATGTTGGCTATGGTCAACTTGCGTGGAAACTTCGCACTGACGAAAGAGTTATAAATCTTGAAAGAACTAACTTCAGATATCTCACTAAGGAAACAGTAACAGACGAAATTGATTTTGCAAGTATTGATGTATCTTTTATTTCTCTAAAAAAGATTCTGCCTGTACTTTTTGATTTCTTAAAAGATAATGGTAAAACTGTTGCACTTATCAAACCACAGTTTGAAGCTGGAAAAGATAAGGTTGGTAAAAAAGGTGTTGTTAGAGATATAAGTACTCACAAAGAAGTAATTTCAGGTATCGTTGAGTTTGCTTTTGAAACAGGTTTTTCAGTTTTAGGACTTGATTTTTCTCCAATTCGCGGACCTGAAGGAAATATTGAATATCTCGTTTTTCTCTCAAAAGATAAAGAAAAACAATTAATCATTGATGATGCTAAAATTGATGGAATTGCAAATAAATCACATTTAGAATTGAGTGGTGAATAATTTGAAAGTCGGTATTATACCAAATTTTACACGAGAAAAAGCTCTTGATGTTACTAAAAACACAATTGCCGAACTTGAAAAATTAAATATTGATTATTATTTCGATATTAATGCAAAAAGAGGTTTTGCCTTTGAAGTTGAAGAAGAACATTTCATTGATAAAATCTATGAGTTCGTTGATGTAATAATTGCAATTGGTGGAGACGGCTCGTTTATTCATACTGCAAAAGAAACTGCAGTTCACAAAAAACCAGTTCTTTGCATAAATGCAGGTAATTTAGCTTTTTTGGCAGGACTTGAAGGTAATGAATTGTCTTTATTAGAAAAGCTTATTTCAGGCGATTTTACAACAGATAAGCGAATGATGCTTGAAGTTTCACTAAAAGAAAATGGAAGTCAAAAACTACTTGGTTATTGTTTAAATGATGTTGCAATTGCTAGAGGTAGTGAGATAAGACTTGTTGATTTAGATGTTTTCTGTAATAACAGAAAAATTAATAATTATCGTGCAGATGGTGTTGTTGTTTCAACTCCAACAGGTTCAACGGCTTATTCATGGTCTGCAGGCGGTCCCGTTATTGACCCAGATTTACAGTGTATTATGTTAACACCAATTTGCACTCACTCTCCGTTAAATCGTTCATTAGTATTTAACGAAGATTCAGTATTAAGGGTAAAACCTGTTAATAATACACAGAAAGTTTGCATTTCAACAGATGGCGAGTCAACAATTTATTTAACTGCTGAAAATGAAGTAATTATTTCAAAATCTGATTATTATGCAGAATTTATCAGAATAAAAACGGACGAGTTTTTTGATATACTCAACAGTAAATTATCACAAAGGAGAATTTAAGTGAAAAAGAATAGACACGAGTTAATTCTCAATTTCATACAAAATAACAATGTTTCAACTCAGGATGAAATTATTAAAATGCTTTCTGAACATGGGTTCAATGTTACTCAGGCAACTATTTCTCGTGATATAAAAGAATTGAAACTTATTAAAGAGCATTATGGTAAAAACGAAGTGAAATATGCCATAAGCAATAAAAAAGATAATAATGACAATATTAAAATGATTTTTGCGCGTTCGGTGTTATCTGTTGAAGTTGCAATGAATTTAATTGTTGTTAAATGTTACCCAGGCACTGCAAACGCAGCTTGTGTAGCCCTTGATAGTTTACATATTCCAGGTGCTGTTGGCACAATTGCAGGCGATGACACAATTTTCACGGCTTGTATAGATATAAATACTGCTATTGAAACCAAACATATTATTGAAGAATTGCTGAAGGGCTGATATTTATGCTTTCAAATCTCAAAATATCAGATATTGCTATTATTAAAGAGGCTGTTATCGATTTTGATAACGGTCTTAATGTGCTTACAGGCGAAACGGGTGCAGGTAAATCAATTATTATTGATGCAATCAATGCAATACTTGGAGAAAGAACATCACGTGAACTTATCAGAACAGGTAGTAACAATGCAGATGTTTCAGCGTTTTTTGAAGATATAAATGATGATGTAATTGCAATACTCAATGAATTTGGTGTTGAATGCGAAGAAGATAAATCCTTACTAATTTCAAGAAAGATTTCGCTTGATGGCAAAAATGTCTGCAAAATCAATG
>CALCBQ010000188.1 GCA_937897215.1 uncultured Clostridia bacterium
GCTATAAAGGTCTTATTGAGGGTGATATGTTTGAAATGAACCTTCGTTCAGTTTCAAACATTATTAACCGTGGTGGTACAATTCTATATTCTGCAAGAAGCCCGGAATTCAAAACTGAAGAAGGACTTCAAAAAGCACTTAAAGTTGCAAAAGATGTAAATATGGAAGGTATTGTTGTAATCGGTGGCGACGGTTCATTCCGTGGTGCACGCGATTTATCACTTCGTGGTGTTAATTGTGTTGGTATTCCGGGCACAATTGATAACGATATTGCATGTAGTGATTATACAATCGGTTATGATACAGCAATGAATACTGTTCTTGAAATGGTTGACCGTCTTCGTGATACTTCTGAATCACATGACCGTTGTTCAGTTGTTGAAGTTATGGGTAGACGTGCAGGTTATATTGCACTTAATGCAGGTATTGCTTGCGGCGCAACAACAATTCTTATTCCTGAAGTAGAATACGACTTCCAGCGTGATGTTATTGACAGAATGAAGAGAACTCAGAAAACAGGTAAGAGACACTTCATCATTATTGTTGCTGAAGGTATTGGCGGCGTTGAAGAAATGGCAAAGCGGATTGAAGCAGAAACTGGTGTTGAGACTCGTGCAACTGTTTTAGGTCATGTTCAGCGTGGTGGCCATCCAACAGTACGCGACAGAGTTACAGCATCTCTTATGGGTCATAAAGCAGTTGAACTCCTTAAAGCAGGTGTTGGTAACAGAGTTATTGCTATGAATAAAGATACTATTGTTGACTATGATATTTTCGAAGCACTCAATATGAAGAAATCTCTTAATATTGAAGAATATAAGATTGCTCACGAAATTTCTATCTAAGATAATATGTCAAATATTGTACTTATTGGTATGCCCGGCTGTGGTAAAAGCACAGTGGGTGTAATTCTTGCAAAAACACTTGGCATCGGGTTTGTTGATACCGATTTGATTATTCAACAGCGTGAAAACAGATTGTTACAGAATATAATTGATACTGATGGTATTGAGTATTTCCTTGAGTGTGAATCAAATGCGATTCAGTCAATTGAATGTGAAAATTCAGTGATTGCTACAGGCGGTAGTGCGGTTTATAAAGAAGATGCTATTAAACATCTTAAAAAGAATGGCAAGATTATTTATCTTGATGTTCCTCTTGATGAAATTAAAAGGCGTCTTAATAACATAAACACTCGCGGAATTGCCGCAAAAAAGAATAAATCTATTGATGATATTTATAATGAGCGTGTTGCTTTGTATAATAAATATGCTGATATAATTATTAGAACTCAAGGAGATTCTGTAGAACAAACTGTTGAAAAAATTTGCAAATTTTTCTAAAACTAAAACCTTGTGAAGAAATGAAAATTTCTCCGCAAGGTTTATTTTTTACCTCCAATATTAAATCTGATTTGTGGCAGATTATTAGTGCGACAAAAGTCGTACGGAGGTGAGAAAAATTGCGTAATCTGTTCAGAGTTTTATCAATGTTCTGTACAGTTATTTGTTTCGGTATATTTTTGATAATTTACTTTGTTGAAATTAATGTTCCCGAAAAAATAACAACAGTTGAAAATTCAAGTTATGAAGCACCGGACATTTTTGGATTTTCGTTTTTGAATTTAAGTATTCATAACGATGTGGATGTTTCAAGAAATAATAAAGAATCGATAAAACAGGAAGCTGAAATCGAACTTTTTAATATTATTCCCGTAAAAAATATACAAATTACAAATACAAAACGAAAATATGTTGCACCGGGCGGAGAAGTTTTTGGAATTAAACTATATACAGACGGAATAATCGTAGTTGATACAGATGCAGTTGATACAGAAAATGGTAGTGTGAATCCGTCAGAAATATCAGGACTTATGATAGGCGATATTATAAAGAAAATTGATGGTGTAGAAATTACTTCTATAAAGCATTTGTCAAGTCTTATTGAACAAAGTCAGGGAAAAGAAATGACCTTTTCGATTATTCGTAATAGTAAAAATTTGAATATAAAATTCAAAACTTACAAAGATATTTTCAGTGGAAAGTATAAAGCAGGCTTGTGGGTGCGAGATAGCACAGCGGGGCTCGGAACAGTAACCTTTTATAATCCCGAAAATAATTCTTTTGCAGGGCTTGGACACCCAATTTATGATATAGATACAAAAGAGATAATGCCTATGAAAAACGGAGAAATGTCAGAAGTCAAAATTAAAGGTTTATATAAAAGCTCAAATGGTGCAGTAGGGGAACTTTGCGGAGTTTTAACAGGCAAAAAAACTGGAGACTTGTGCCTTAATTGCGAAGAAGGTATATATGGATTAACCACTTGTAAAAAGATTGAATTGATACCTGTTGCAGTAAGATATGAAGTAACAGAAAGTGATGCACAAATAATTTGTACAATCGATAATTCAGGACCCAAATATTATGATATAAAAATAATGAAAATTTATACTAATTCTGCAACAGTTAATAAAGATATGATAATACAGATAACAGATGAAGAGTTGCTAAGTAAAACAGGTGGAATAGTGCAGGGTATGAGTGGCAGTCCAATAATTCAGAATGGTAAACTTGTAGGAGCAATTACACACGTTTTTGTAAATGATACAACTCAAGGTTATGCAATTTTTGCTGAAAGAATGTATGAAACCTCTGTTAGTCGGGAAATGGAAAAGTACGAACAACTCAAAGCATCCTGACAAAAAGGTCTTGCCTCCCTTGTCAAAGGGAGGGGGACCACCGTAGGTGGTGGAGGGATTCAACGCCAATAAAAACATAGTCTTCGCGCAGTGGCAGACTTCTATGTCTGCCTGTTATTCTAAGCAAGCAAACAATCTCTTTTATTGTAATTTGAATTTTTATTGATTTTTCAAACCTCTCGTGATATACTAATCTTGCGACACAACTAAATAGACAAATGGGAGTAGTGTTTTTATTTATGATAAAAATGCATACTCTATCTTTGCATACTCTCATGTTTGTCAAAGTTGTGTCGCAGCAATCGGAGTTATGCGTTTTTTGTGCGATGACTGCGGTTGTCGCACTTTTTGTTAGGAGAGATAAAATTGAAAAGAATTATTTTTATAATAGTTACTATCATAGCAATTGTTATGACTATGACGGTATCAGCTTATGCAGATTCAAGCGCTGATTTTGTATGCACTTATTTGGATTATGATGGGACAGCAAGAATCGATAAGTATATTGGCTCTGGAACAGATGTTATAATTCCATCAAGTATTGATGGTTACACGATAACAGTAATTGGTAATAATGCTTTTGAAGGTAATTACAATATAATAAGTGTAACAATACCGGATACTGTAACTACAATTTATAAGGAAGCGTTTGCTTACTGTTCAAACTTACAAAATATAACCTTACCAAACAGTATAGAAATGATTGATTATGGAGTATTTAGAGATTGTATAAATTTGAATAATATGTATTATCAAGGTTCAGCAGACGATTGGGTTAAGATTATTTTTGACCGTGTTGATTCAAATCCAATGTATTATGCTGTAAATGAATATTTTAATGATGAGTTAGTTAAAAATATTGTTTTGACAGAACCACTATTAGAAATTAATCCTTGTTCGTTTTGCAATTGTACAAATTTACAAAGTGTGATAATTCAGAATAACCTTTCGGCAATTTCTAATTCTGCATTTAGTGGATGTACAAATTTGCGTAAAATAACGATTCCAAATAGTGTTAGCATTATTGGAGCATCTGCATTCAACAATTGTAATAATTTATGGCATGTATTGTATGAAGGCAAGGAAACTCGTTGGAACAATATTTCAATTGGTTCAAATAATTCTTCTTTAACTAATGCAACTCGTCATTATGAAGTAATTGAAAACCCAATTACAAAAACAATAATTCCACCAACTTGCACTGGACAAGGATATACTACATACACTTGTGAGTGTGGTGAAAGTTATATTGATGATTATGTTGATGAAACAGGACACAATCACGAAATTGTTGTAACAAAGCCAACATGCACTGAAAAAGGTTATTCAACACATACTTGTAAATGTGGGGATAGTTATGTCGATAGTTTTGTCGATGAAACAGGACATACTTTTGGTATGTGGACTGTAACAAAAGAAGCAACAACTGATACCGAAGGTAAAATGGAAAGAGCATGTTCTTGTGGTAAAAAAGAGTATAAGTATATCGATAAACTTCCGCCAGTTGAAGATGACAAAATAGAACAAGAAGATACTAATAAAGAAGATGTTAAAAATCCCGAAATTCCTAATACAAATTATGAGATTGTATCGTCAGCATACATAGTTTATCTGTTTGTATCTTTTATTTGTGTTGTTGCAATATTTATTCTTCTTAGAAGAAAATGTTACAAATAAAATATAGCTAAAAAGGGTAGTAACCTAAAAGTTACTACCCTTACTCTTTTATATACTATTTTAATTTTTCAAACTCTGTAATGGTGCAGGGATTCGACCACCACGGTTAATGAATTTAGCAGGGGAGGCTGTGTTTAATTTCATAACTGGTCCATAGCCCAAAAGTCCACCGAAATTAAGTGTGTCCCCAATATCTTTGCCAATAGCAGGAATAAGTCTTACTGCAGTTGTTTTTGAGTTAACCATACCAATTGCTGCTTCGTCTGCAATAATACCTGAAAGAACTTCTGCCGTTGTGTCGCCCGGCACAATAATCATATCAAGACCAACTGAACAAACACAAGTCATTGCCTCGAGCTTTTCAATTGTGAGTGCACCACTTGTTGCTGCTGCAATCATACCCGCGTCTTCTGAAACAGGAATAAATGCACCTGAAAGTCCGCCAACATGAGATGATGCCATTACGCCACCTTTTTTTACAGCATCATTAAGAAGTGCAAGGCAAGCAGTTGTACCGTGAGCACCGCACTGTTCAAGTCCCATTTCTTCAAGTATGTAAGCAACAGAATCGCCTATAGCAGGTGTTGGAGCAAGTGAGAGGTCAACTATACCAAATGGCACTCCAAGTCGTTTCGATGCCTCACAAGCC
>CALCBQ010000189.1 GCA_937897215.1 uncultured Clostridia bacterium
TAACCTTGGCAAAAGATATGCAATGTTTGAGGCTATTCACGGCTCTGCACCTCGTATGATTCGTGAAGGTCGTGGTCAGTATGCAGACCCTTGTTCAATGCTTCGCGCAACAGTAATGCTCCTTTCACACATTGGTAAACAGAAAGAAGCAGATTTACTTGAAAGAGCACTTGATATTTGTATGTTTGAAGAAAAGAAACTTACAATTACAGGCCGTGATAACGGTGCTACATGTAGCGACTTTGGCGACTACGTAATGGAAACTGTTAAAAAGCTTTCATAAGGAGTGAAAAATATGAGTAGAAATGATGGAGTTTCAATTTCTGTCATTAAACGACTCCCCCGCTATTACAGATTTTTAGGCGAATTAAAAGAAAATGGTTATGTCAGAATTTCGTCTAAAGATTTATCAGAAAAAATGGGCTTTACTGCATCTCAAATTCGTCAGGATTTTAACTGTTTTGGCGGTTTTGGTCAACAGGGCTATGGATATAACATTGAGAGTCTTTACAATGAAATAGGAAGTATTCTCGGTGTTAACAGTAATAGAAAAGCTATTATTATTGGTGCAGGTAACCTTGGAAAAGCTGTCGCATTACACATGTCATTTGAGCAGCGTGGGTTTAATGTAATTGGTATTTTTGACAAAAATAAAGCACTTTCTGGACAGATGCTTCGTGGATTACCGATTCGCCACACAGACGGTTTATATGACTTTTGTAAAGATAACTCCCCTACTGTTGCAGTGCTTTGTATTCCCAGTAATGCTGCAAAAGAGTTAGCTCCAGAACTTGTTAAGGCAGGCATTAAAGGATTTTGGAATTTCAGTCATTATGATATTCTTGCAGATTTCCCTGATGTTGCAGTTGAAAATGTCCATTTAAGCGATAGTTTAATGACTTTAAGTTATCATGTGAATAACAATGATTAAAATTAAAAGATGCTATGTAAGTTTTACATAGCATCTTTTTTAATCTTTACTTTTATAATATAGTTTACAATGGCAATAGCCTTCAAAATCAGGGTCAGCTATTTGTTGCTTGAATTCTTCACAAATGCACTTATATTCTTCTAGTTTTTGAAGTCTGCAAGGACAATAGCCATCTTTTGCTTTTAATCCGGCCTTAATTTTTTCAACCAATTCTTTATTTTCATTTAATCTTATTGCCATATTATTCACCTCAAATTAATTATAATATAACCTGCGTTAAAAAGCAATAATCCGAAGCATAAAATGCCTCGGATTATTTATATTATATAATATTATTTGTTGAAATACTTAACCGCTGCTTCAAACATACGGATATCATATTCGCCGGGAACATTTTTATAAAGTCCATCGCCGATACGCTCGCTATGACCCATCTTGCCGAATACACGGCCGTCAGGAGAAGTAATACCTTCAATTGCACACAATGAACCATTTGGATTGAAGTCAATATTTGAAGTTGCATTACCATCGAGGTCAACATACTGTGTAGCAATCTGTCCGTTAGCAGCAAGTTCTGCAATAAACTCTGGAGATGCAAGGAACTTGCCTTCGCCGTGAGAAATAGGTACGTTTACAACATCGCCTACATTCATAAGACTAAGCCATGGAGACTTTGTTGATGCAATACGTGTATGTACTATTCGGCTCTGATGGCGACTGATGTTATTAAATGTAAGTGTAGGACAATTCTCATCAGTATCAATAATCTTTCCATAAGGAACAAGACCAAGCTTAATAAGTGCCTGGAAACCGTTACAGATACCGCACATAAGACCATCACGGTTATCAAGAAGGTCTGTTACTGCTTCTTTAACTGCAGGGTTACGGAAGAATGCAGTAATGAATTTTGCTGAGCCGTCGGGCTCGTCACCACCAGAGAAACCACCTGGGATGAAAATCATTTGACTTTCTTTTACCTTTGCAGAGAAGGCTTCAACACTTCTTGCAACATCTTCAGCAGTAAGGTTTCTAATTACGAAAATTTCAGCTTCAGCACCTGCTTTTTCAACTGCACGAGCAGAGTCGTATTCACAATTTGTACCTGGGAATACAGGAATAAGTACTTTTGGTTTGGTAACCTTATTTTCAGGAGCTATATCACACTTTCCTTCAAAAGAATATGTAGGGATTTCGCCTTTATCTTCTTTAGCTTTAGTTGGATATACATCTTCAAGTGTTGCATTATGTAAATTATAAAGTTCTTCAATTGTAGCAGTATCATCACCGAGTTTAATTACAGGCTCTTCAGTAGTTATACCAATTTTCATTACGCCCGGAATCTCAACATCTTCAGTAAGTTCAGCAACAATGAAGCCCCACATACCAAGATGCCAATTTTCATTAAGGTCAGCAGATGAAGCGAAACCAACATTGTTACCAAATGACATCTTCATAACTGCTTCGCCGATACCACGCTCAACTGCCCAAGATGCCTTTACCTTACCTTCTTTGCAAAGGTTGTGGAATGCTTCCCAAGTTGCTTTAAGAGAGTCAGCATTATCATCTGTTGCACCAAAGAGATATACAGGATGATTTGCTTCTTTGAACTCAGGGCTGATTACATCTTGTTTTTTAATAGGAGCAATAGCAAAAGAAATAAGTGTTGGTGGAACATCCAAATCAAGGAAAGTACCTGACATTGAGTCTTTACCACCAATTGCAGCAGCACCCAATTCCAACTGAGCATCAAATGCACCAAGAAGAGCTGCAAAAGGCTTGCCCCAACGCTCTGGCTCAGTTTTAAGTCTTTCAAAGAACTCTTGTAATGTAAGATATGCAAGTTTATAATCACAACCTGCAGCAACAAGCTTTGCAACAGAGTTATAAATTGACGCGTGAGCACCTGTATAAGGGTCAACAGAAAGATGGTCAGGGTCGCAACCCCAACTGAAAACGCTTGCCTGGTCTGTTTCCTGACCTGGAAGTACTGGTAATACTGCAGCCATAGATTGTGTAGGAGTAAGCTGACGCTTACCACC
>CALCBQ010000190.1 GCA_937897215.1 uncultured Clostridia bacterium
CCGTCGCCGATAATACTATCTTTGATTGGAGATGCAGATTTTAACGGCTCAAAAATCTTTGCAGGGCGAAGATTTGCGTAAAGACCTAATGCACCACGAATGCCAAGAAGTCCTTTTTCAGGGCGCTGATTACCAGGGAGTACATCCCATTTTGGCCCACCAACTGCACCAAGAAATACGCAATCTGCTTTTTTACAAGCATCAACTGTTGCTTGTGGGAGTGGCTCGCCTGTTTCGTCAATAGCAGCACCACCGATTAACTGATAATCATAATTAAACTTAAATCCGTACTTTTCGCCTGTTGCGTCAAGCACTTTAAGTGCCTCGTCAACAATTTCAGGACCAATTCCATCGCCTTTTAATACAACAATATTATATTCTTTCATAATAATTACTCCTATTTATTACTATTATCGGTAAAAATGGGACCGACCCTTTTTTACCAAATTTAGATGTTTTTTAACTTATATGCAGAACCCCTGCTTATATTCAATAGTTTTGAAATCTTATATGCAGGTACGCCAGAATTTTTTAGACATATAGCAATATCGAATATTGAGAAATGTTTTTTCATTTCGTCAACAACACTTTTTAGTTGCAGATAACTTAATTTTTCGATACTGTTTTCTATCGGCAGAAATGAATATATATCCTCAACTACTCTTTTATGTAATTCGAAAAATTGGGATTTATCAATAATGCCATAAATGAATTCGATATTACAAAACTTTTCGGTTTTAGTTACGTATTCGTTATAACTGGACCATTTCCAATCTGCAGGTGATTCGCATAGCCTCGCACTAACAGGGTTGAAATGAATATACTTCAAAACGGTTAACAAATATTCGTCAGTATTAACTGCTTTGCTGTAATAACGACCATTAAATAAACTGCCCGTACGCATGTACTTGTTGTTATATCGTAGTACGAATGAGGCTCCAATTGATTTGAAAACCTGCGGGATATTATTTTCCGAGAATTTCAAGAGCAAATGAATGTGATTGTTCATTAAACAATATGCAAGAACTTGAACATCATAGTCATCGCAGGACTTTTTCAAAACTTTCAAAAAAGTAATGTAATCATTATCATCATAAAAGATTTGTTCGGAGTTTATTCCTTTTAATACAATATGATAAACATTTGCTTCGGATAAAAGCCGTATTGGACGTGGCATAAAAACAACTCCCATCACAATTGGTAAAAAAGGGACCGACCCTTTTTTACCAAATATAGAAACTTTTTGACTACAAGGTTTATTCTCTTACCACATTTGGTAAGCAGCGGTTAACTGCGCAAAGAATACCCTTGATAGATGCATAGTTGATATTGTGTGAAATGCCAATACCGAAAACGTCTTTGCCCTGTGGGTTTGTGATGTGAATATAGCTGACAGCCTTTGAGTCTGAGCCCAATGAAATAGCGTGTTCAGAGTAGTCAATGAAGTGATATTCCCCAAGACCGATTGTGTTCATAGCCTGACAGAATGCGCTGATAGGACCAGATGCAATACCTTCAATCTGTTGTGGCTCGTTGCCGTTGTACTGAACAGTACCAACAAAGTGTACTCTTGACTGGTCTTCGCCGTGTTCGCGTTCTTCATAGAATTTGTAACTAAGCAATTTGTAAGGACCTGCAACATTGAGGTATTCCTGTTGGAAGAGAGAGTAAACTTCTTCTTTCTGGAGTTCTTTTCCCTTTTCGTCGCAGACTTTCTGAACAATCTTTGAAAATTCAGGATGCATAGCTTTTGGCATTTTGTAGCCATATTCTGCCATAATGTATGCAACGCCACCCTTACCGGACTGACTGTTGATACGGATAATTGGCTCATATTCACGGCCAACATCGGCAGGGTCAATAGGTAAGTATGGAACTTCCCAATGCTCTGTACCGCTTGTGCGCATATATTCTTTACCCTTGTTGATAGCATCTTGGTGTGAACCGGAGAATGCAGTGAAAACAAGTTCGCCACCGTATGGCTTTCTTGGGTCAACAGGCATTTTTGTAGTACGCTCAAACATTTCTTTGATTTCGTTCATATGTGAGAAATCAAGTGCGGGGTCAATGCCCTGTGTGTACATATTAAGAGCAAGAGTAACAATATCAACATTACCTGTTCTCT
>CALCBQ010000191.1 GCA_937897215.1 uncultured Clostridia bacterium
CTCCGTCAAAATCTTCGATTTTGCCACCTCCCTCATGGAGGGAGGGTAGTAGGTTATGTCTATGCAATTAGCCCGACAAACTATAATTTATAAATCTCTTGACAAACTTAAAATATACTGCTACAATAATAAACACAAGGCGAACAAATGTTCGGTAAAAAGAACGCATTGAAAATCAATAGCGTTCTTTTATTTTTCTTGAAAGGGGAGTTTATTTTGTTGCAAGACTTGAAAATTGCAGAAATATCAAAAGAAGAATATTTTTATTTAACCGAAAATCTTGAACTTGTCGATAAAGAAACCATCCGCAACGGAGTAGGTTATATTCTTTATAACAGGAGAAAAAAGTTGCTTGATGTGGTAGAGAAAGTTATGCAGAACGAGTTAACAGAAGAAGAACGAAAACTGGCGACAGATTACTGGAGCGATTCCTATTCGTTAGGGGAGATTTCTGCTCGTAACAATATTGCCCGTTCTGCAATTTACAGACGGCTTGACAACATAAAGAAAAAACTTGAAACATCACTTAAATATGTGCTTATTTATGATTCAAGTGTTCTGCCCAATTCTACAAGCGAACTTATATCATTTGTTAAGGAGAATCAGATTGAGCAAAGAATTGTCAATTGAAGAACTCGGAAAAGAATACGAAAAACACGCTTCTTTGCAACAGTATTTCATTGATAAATGCAAGTTGCAGATTAAACAGGCAAAACTGTCGGGGGATACGGATGCGGTCAAAAGACTTCAGGGGGAATTATACAAGTTTCGTGAAATCAGAGACGAGTTGCTTGAAACCGCATCTCAATTAAAAAACTATTATAAATATAAAGGAGTAAATTGATGGAAACAAAAATTATTTCTATTGATATATCGCCCGAATCAACTGAAACACCAACTGAAAATGCAGGTGTAATGTGGGAACACAATGCCACACAACTTGTTTTTAATATTGATAAATCTTATATCGGCGACTATAAATATTATCTTGAATACAGGTCGCTTATCGGCACAAAAGTGAGAACGGAATACCTCATTCTTAACACCGAAAACAATACAATCACATATGATATACCAGTAACAATGAGTTCCCTTAAAGGGGTTGAATGTTACTTCAATATTGTGTTGATTGATGACGACGGCAACACAATTCAGGTAATCAAACCCCATAAATTCTGTTTGCAGTTTGATTATTCCCCTGATACCGACAACTCACTTGCGAAAGTCAATGATTTTTCAGTGAATGCTCTGCTTGAAGCAATCCGTCTTGGTACATTCAAAGGGGATAAGGGCGACAAAGGCGACACAGGTGCAAAGGGCGAAAAGGGAGAAAAAGGGGATACAGGCGAAGTTTCTTTAGATTATGCCAACAGCAATTTTGCCGATGCTATAAAAAAGACCAAATCGGGTAACCCTGTAATTATTGATAATGCATCGCCACTTGTGCATACACTTGAAGTGAAAACAAGTGCCAATGAAACCGTTTTTGTAAGGGGTAAAAATCTTATTCCTTTTACAAATATGAAATATAACAATAAATATGAAGCGGGTAACACTTATCAGATAAGCGGAGTTTCGTTTACTATAAATCGCGACGGCTCAATAACCGTAAAAGGTACTGCAACATCCAGTGCAGTTTTACCGTTGTTTGTTTGCTCCCAGTTTAAAACAGGTGTTCACACAGTAACTTTAAGCGGCAGCCCTGAAGGTGCTTCAGTTTCAAAATATTGTTTAAGATTAGAAAAAGAAAATGCAGTCGGCGCTTACGGTGCAGAGGACTACGGAAACGGCAAAACTGTTGAAAATGTGGATTTGTCAGGTTGTAGTGTAAGCGTTGTTGTTATAAGCGGAACAACGATTGATGCAACATTTTATCCAATGCTTGAATTCGGTATGCAAGCAAGTGAATATTCTGTGCCTTGCGGTGTGAATTCTGCATCTGCCGACGAAAACGGTGTGGCAAAAGTTTCGTCAGTATCAGAAACTATGAGCGTTTTCACAGAAAGCAACAGTAATATTGAATGCACATACAATCAGAAAACATCTTCCGCAATCAAAGAAGTCAACGAGAATGTTTACAACGAAGTAAACAAGTTGAATTATCGTTTGATTAACACAGTAACATTCAATGAAGACGGTCAGCTTGCAACATTCAACACGGATTCAGAGGGTAATGCAATCAAAAATATAAATCTTAAAAAGACATTTTTGCTGTTCACAGGCAGTTTTACGAATACTGTGTCAAAACAACCGCTTTACCTTCGCTGTAACGGTGGCAGTATATATCTTATGTATAAAGAATTTTCAGTTACCGCCGATAAACTGTACGGATTCTGGATGGATTTTGAAAAGGTGTTTTCATTGCCTGACAGAACAATTTACAAAAGTAATTATCCTGTTAATATGCTTACAAATTTTGAGGCAGATACAGAATTGGCACAAGGACTTGCGGGTAATAATGTGGCGGTAAATTCTGATTTGTGTGTATCAAATAATACAGAACTTAACACTATTCAATTTGGTTGCGCAAATAACAATAATCTTATTAAAACAGGCAGTAAAGTTTATTTATTCGGAATATAATGAAGGAGTGGAATTATGGCAGTTTATAAAGGTATAGATGTTTCAAAGTGGCAGGGCGAAATAAACTGGAGTCTTGTAAAAAATGCGGGAATTCAGTTTGCTATGATTCGTGCAAGTTTTGGTTGGGGAAAAGGTCAGAAAGATAAACTTTTTAACACCAATTATACAGGTGCAAAAAAGGTAGGAATCCCCGTTGGTGCATATCATTATTCTTATGCTACAACAGTTGAAGAGGCAAGAAAAGAAGCAGACCTTTGCTACTCAATTATTAAAGGGAAAAAGTTTGAATATCCAATTGCCTATGATATGGAAGAAAACAGAGTTGCTGCTTTAGGTAAAGAGAAAGTTTCTGAAATTGCAAAGGCATTTTGCGAAAAAATGGAAAGTTACGGCTACTATGTCTGCATTTATGCGAATAAGCATTGGCTTGACAACTATTTTACCGACGAAATCTTCAGAAAATATGATATCTGGCTTGCTCAATGGAGTGAAAAACCAACTTTTGAGCGCACTTACGGTATGTGGCAGAAAACCTCAAAAGGCAGAGTTGACGGAATCGAAACAAATGTGGATTTAGATGAGTCATACAAGAATTATCCCGCAATTATGAAATACAACGGACTCAACGGCTTTGGTGCAGAAATCGAAGCTGAGCCGCCAAAACGCGGATTTGTGGCAGGACAGAAAGTAGTGCTTAAAAATGCAAAACTTTACTCTACTGCTTGGACTGATAATGTGGCAAATCATTTAAGTGGCACTTATTACATTTACGACGGAATTTATTTCGAGGGCAGATACAGAGTAACGAACTCACTTGCAAATGTTGAGCGTAAGCCGATTGGCAAACATGTAACGGGATTTGTGCATCGCGACGATATGAGGTAAATCAATGCTTGAGAATGAAATGTTAAATCATCGCCTTGACAAAGTTGAGTCCGACATACAAATTTTATATAAAAAAGTCAACGATGTAACGCTTACACAAGTCCAAAGCGTAACAAAACTTGACAGTATGCTTGTAACTCTCGGGGAGTTGAAAGAAAGCATAGAAGCACTAAAAAAACGCCCCGGTTGGTTGTGGGATAAAGCGGTTGTTGCTATTATCGGCGCTGTCTGTGGCGTGGTTGTAAATATGCTTTTTTAAGGAGGAAAAATGATAGAATATATTGTAGAAAATGCGCTTGTACTTGTGCCTGTGCTTAATGTTATTGGTATGATAGTCAAGAATACAGAAAAAATTCCCGATAAATACATACCGCTGATTTTGTTGTTTTTCGGTATTTTAGGGACAATCGCAATTCTTGGGTTAACACCTCATAGCGTAGTACAAGGCGTGCTTGTAACAGGCGCTGCAGTTTATGGAAATCAGATTGTAAAACAACTTAAAACATCGTAAAAAAGGGTTGGTCCCTTTTTTACCGAAATCAATATAAGGCGGGGGTACAGGTGTCTACCGGACATACGCACCCCCGCTATTTTTGTTTAATAATTTAAAGTTTTTGTAATCTTTTGAACGGGTCATTCGCGAATGACCCTACACCTATATATTCATTCCGCCATTAACGGCTAAATCCTGACCAGTAATAAAATCTGCGTCTGACGAAGCAAGAAAGCTGACTGCACCTGCAACATCTTCAGGTGTACCGATTTTATTAAGTGGTGTTTCTTCTTTTAATTCGTTCATGGTGTCTTCGTCAAAATGCGAAGTCATATCAGTTAAAATCACGCCTGGCGACACACAGTTTACTGTAATCCCTGAAAGTCCAACCTCTTTAGCAAGGGCTTTTGTCATACCAATAAGACCTGCTTTTGCAGATGAATAATGCACCTCGCAAGAGCCACCTGTTTCGCCCCAGATTGAAGAAATATTTATGATTTTTCCGGTCTTACGATTAATCATATATTTAAGCACTGCACGTGAGCAATAAAATGCGCCTGAAAGATTTGTTTCAATCATTTTGTGCCACATATCGTCAGTAATATCCGTAAAAAGTGATTGCTCGGCAATTCCCGCATTATTTACAAGCACAGAAATCTCACCAAAACTTTTTTCAATATCTGCGATTACAGTATTCACAGCGTTACTGTCAGTAATATCAAGATTATATGCCTTACAATTTTCGCCCAATTCATCTGCGAGCGCTTGTGCCCTGTCTTCTGAATTATTATAAGTAAATGCAACTTTGTAGCCGTCTTTTATAAATCTTTTAACAATAGCAGAGCCGATACCCTTTGCCCCGCCTGTTACAAATGCAACTTTTGTCAAATCATACACCCCTTTCGGATTACTTTTATCATTGTATCACACTTTAAATACTTTTGCATTAAAATACTTGAAAAAGTTTTATGTTTATTTTATAATGTTTTTGCAAATTAATTTGCTTGCGTAGCTCAGTTGGTAGAGCAGCTCATTCGTAATGAGCAGGTCGCGTGTTCGAGCCACGTCGCAAGCTCCAACCATAAAAATCTCGTTAAATTTTGACGAGATTTTTTCTTTTTTGTAACATTCATTTTGTGCAACATTTTCTTGAAAAGAGAAAACAATAGTGCTATAATCTAAAATTGTAGAAGTAGGTGATACTATGAACGAAAACATTGTTGGTGCAATCATTACGTTTGTACTGGGCGTGTGTATTGCGTTTTTGAATTTCTTGCTTTCAAAAGCAATTCTAACAAAGAGCCCTGAAAAATATGCTTTTTCAACAATTATCAGACAAATCACACAAGTTTTATATATTGTGGCAGTTTACTTTGTGTCAACAGTTGCCCCTTGGGATATGTGGTATATGCTTATAGGTGCAGTTCTTGGTGTAACAATACCAATGATTTATTTCACACATAAGCTTATAAAAATAAATGACTCAATGATAAAGAAAGATAAGAAAGAGGGTGAAGATAATGGGTGAAGCATCAGAAGTAGTAATCAAACTTTTTGGTTTTCTTGATGTTACGGGCGAAGTAATAGCAATGTGGATTATTCTTGGCATTGTTGCAATTATTTCATTGATTGTAAAATCCAATCTTAAAGAGAAACCCGGCAAATTTCAGAATGTAATTGAAACAGGCGTTGAATACCTTGACAATTTCTTTACCGACCTTTTAGGCAAAAAGAAAGCCCGTCAGAATTTCACTTTCTTGGCATCTTTATTCATTTTCATAATCTTCGGTAACTATTCAGGTCTTATCCCCGGCGTTGGTATGACAGATTATGTTAAAGCACCAACAGCGTCACTTTCAGTTACAATAGCACTTGGTGTAATCGTATTTGTATTCTTGCAGGCTTCAGGACTTAAACACGGTGTAAAGCACTATTTCAAACGATTTGTGTCCCCTATCTTCATTATGTTGCCACTTTTAGTGCTTGACGAATTTATTAAACCTGCGTCTTTGGCCCTTCGTCTTTACGGTAATATTTTCGGCGAAGAAATGGTTACACATCAACTTTATGAAATTTTGCCAATCGGTGCACCGGTTGTAATGATGGTTTTATCATTACTTTTCTGTGCATTACAAGCTATGGTTTTCACAATGCTTGTGTCGATTTACCTCGATGAAGCAACTGAAGAAGAATAAAAAAGTTTTTAATATAAAGGAGTAATTATTATGTCAACATCTTTAATCGCAATTGCAGCAGCACTTGCAATCGCACTCAGTACAATCGGTCCTGCTATAGGACAAGGTATGACTGCTAAAGCAGCTATGGAAAGTATTGCTCGTCAGCCTGACGCTGCAAAAGACATTCGTTCAACTCTTATTATCTCAATGGCTCTTATGGAAGCTCTTACAATCTACGGATTGCTCATCGCTTTCATGCTTGTTTCAAAAATCTAATCAGGAGTACAGATACTTATGAGCATACAGATATCCGTTGTAATATGGACTGTAATCTGCTTTTTACTGTTAATGCTTATTCTTCACAACTGGCTATTCAAACCGGTTTTGGAGATTATGGAAAAACGTCGTATCCGTATCGAAAAAGCAAAAGAAAAGCAACTGGAAGCACAGCGTCTTACAGTTGAACACGAAATGAAGCTTGAAGAACAAAAAAAGGCTTTTGAAAAAGAGCGAAAAGTAAAAGCCGATATGGAAATTGAAAAAATTCACGCTGACAGTAAAAAATCAGTTGAAGCTGCAAAAACAATGAGACTCAGCACTTATGAAACATATCGTGAAGAATGTGTAAAAGAGTATTCAAAAATTATTGCAACAGCAGAAAAATCAACTGAACAGATTGCAGAAATCTTTGCAGAAAGATTAATCACTCAACCAAGGGTAAAATAATATGGAAATTCAATATGTAATAATAAACTTTTTGATTCTTGTGGGTATTGTTGCAATTTTTGGCAGAAAAATGATTCTGTCAATTTTCCGTACCCGTCGCGAAAGAATCGAAAATGAAATCCGTGAAGCCGAAGAAATCGAGAAAACCCCTTTGCCAACATTCCAAGAGGTTTCTTTAGGTGTGCCTGAAAACAACTCTGACAACTCCGCAATCCTTGATGCCAAAAAAGATGCAGAGCATAAAATAAGACAAATTCAGACTTTCGGTGCAAGAGAATGTCATGAGGTACACCGTGAAACCATTGAAAAAGCCCGCAAAGGTCTTATGGGGGCTATGAGTGCAAATGTAGCTAAACTTTGCAAAACTGAGCCATATTTTACATCAATCCGCAATGAAGAGGCTGCCCTTGTTGACGAAATTCTTGCACAAATTACACTTACCCCGGGCGATATGGCTTATCTAAAAAGACACGATGTGCTTTATGTTACTCTCACATCTGCATACAAACTTGATGACGAACTCGTTAAAAAAGTTGATGAGGCAACAACAAAGTTACTTAATACAGTAAACGGTAAAACTTCACTTTGGGTGCGCGAAGATGAAGCGCTTATTGGCGGTCTTCGTTTGCGTATTGGCGATACTGTTTATGATGCTACAATTAAAGAAGAACTTTATCACTTTGAAAAGCACTTGACAAAAGTGCCTATTGAAGATACTGATGCAGGGGCTGAACTCTTGCAGGAATTCAGCGAAATGGCATCTCAATTTACTCCTAAAATCCATAAATATCAGTTGGGTCGCGTTATGACTATTTCTGACGGTATCTGCTGGATGGATGGTCTTGCCGATATTATGTATGGCGAAGTTGTTGAATTTGACTGTGGCGAACGCGGTATGGTGCTTGATATTCAGCAAGACCGTATCGGTTGCGTTATCTTCGGCGAATATGAATATATTGATAGTGGTAGTCCTGTCCGTCGTGTAGGCAGAATTGCATCTGTTCCTGTAGGCGAGGGATTGCTTGGTCGAATTGTTGATTCTGTTGGTAATCCGATTGACGGTATAGGTCCAATTGATTTTAAAGAAAGACGACCTATTGAGTGTAATGCTCCTGCAATTCTTGACCGCGCTCCTGTTAATTCGCCTCTTCATACAGGTATTAAAGCCATTGACGCACTTGTACCAATCGGTAAAGGTCAGCGTGAGCTTATTATTGGCGACCGTCAGACAGGTAAAACTGCAATTGTTATTGATACAATCCTCAACCAAAAAGGTAAAGATACAATCTGTATTTATGTTGCAATCGGTCAGAAAGAGACTCTTATTTCTGAAATTCAGGAAACTCTTGAAAAATACGATGCAATGAAATATACAACTATCGTTGCGGCTACTGCATCAGGTTCTGCTGCATCACAGTATATTGCTCCGTTCGCAGGTACTGCTATGGCTGAATACTTTATGTATGCAGGTAAAGATGTTCTTATAATCTATGACGATTTGTCAAAACACGCAGTTGCATACCGTGAGTTGTCACTTCTTCTTCACAGGCCATCCGGTCGTGAGGCATACCCCGGCGATATTTTCTATCTTCATTCAAGACTTCTTGAACGTTCTGCCCACTTATCAGAAGAACTGGGTGGTGGTTCAATTACCGCTATGCCGATTATTGAAACTCTTGCAGGCGACATTTCGTCATATATTCCGACTAATGTAATTTCAATTACTGATGGTCAGATTTTCCTTGATGCTGAACTTTATAACGAAGGTCAGCGCCCTGCTATTAATGTGGGACTTTCTGTTTCTCGTGTTGGTAGTGCAGCACAGACAAAACTTATGAAACAAGCATCTTCTAATCTCCGTACAAAACTTGCCCAGTATCGAGAACTTGAAGATTTCACACAGTTTGGTACTGATATTGACGACGAAACAAAGGCAACTCTTGATTACGGTAAGCGTCTTATGGAAGCGCTAAAACAAAACCGTTACCGTCCTGTTGAGGACTGGAAACAATCCTTATTGCTTTTTGCAGTTTCGGAGGGTTATTCAAAGAATTTTGAAGTTTATGAAACTGAAGAATTCGAACGCGGTCTTTATGAGTACTTTGAAAATAACTGTCCTGAACTTACAAATGAACTTAAATCGGGCAGAAAAATGTCAAGCGAAGTTATGGAAAAAGTAAGAGCTTCATTGACTGAATATGCAAAGAGGTCTTAATTATGCCTGCAATTCAAGCGTTAAAAAAGAAACTGCGCGGAATACAGTCAACGCAGAAAATTTCAAAGGCAATGAAGACAATTTCTTCAATAAAGATTTCTCAACTTACCACCGTTTATAATAATTACGACGAATATGGTAAACAATGTGAAAAATTATACGAAGAATACCAATCTGATTTGTTAGGTGCATTACCACCTATGAATGAAAACGCACCTATTTGCTATATTGTAATAGCATCAAACAAAGGTTTGTGTGGTGGGTTTAACTCGGATTTGTTGACATTTGCCAATGCAGAGATTGAAAATTCAGAAAAAGAACATATTCTTATAGCAGTTGGTAAACAGGCGATTACCTATTTTAACAACAAACATATAGAATATGAAAACTCTTTTATATTTAATGATATTCCTGATTACAGCGATGCTCTTTTACTTTTGAATAATGTAATCGAGTTGAGAAAATCACAAAAAATCTCATCAGTTAAAGTAATTTATCAAAAATACTCAAATATGATGAAGCAAACACCTTGTGTTCAGGAATTATTCTGTGATAATAACATACAACAAGGCGAAAGCAAAACATTGCTTATGCCAGATAAACAAATGGTAATTGAAAATGTTGCACCTGTAATTTTTCAATCCATATTCTACAAATTATTACTTGAAGTTGCTCTTGGAGCTAACGCATCAACACTTATGACAATGCGTTCAGCTTATGATACTGCAACAGAATATTGCGAACAGTTAGAGAGCGAAATCAACAGGCAACGCCAGAGTGCAGTTACAGCCGATGTGCTTGAAACTGCGTCTGAAATTATGGAGTAAGGAGGTAACTGATATGTCAAGAGGTTCTGTTGGAATGGTACTTCGAATAACAGGTCCCGTTGTTGATATTCTTTTTGATACAACTGAAGTTCCTGATATTTTTCACGCAGTTACCATTGAATATAACGGCAAAAAACACGTAGTTGAGGTTTCTCAGCATCTTGGCGATGGAAAAGTAAGATGTATTTCTATGCATCCTACCGACGGTTTGTCCCGTGGTATGAGTGCAATAGACACAGGCGAGCCAATTTCGGTTTGTGTTGGCGAAGAAACACTTGGCAGAATGGTCAATGTTATAGGCGAGCCAATTGATAACGGCGAAGAAATCAAAACCGATTTTAAGTGGCCTATTCATCATCCTGCTCCACCATTTGCTGACATTGTTGCATCAAAGGAAATCCTTGAAACAGGTATTAAAGTTATTGACCTTATGACACCGTATGTTCGCGGTGGTAAAATTGGTCTTTTCGGTGGTGCCGGTGTTGGTAAAACTGTGCTTATTATGGAGCTTATCCGTAATGTTGCTTTTGAGCATAACGGCTACTCTGTATTTGCCGGTGTTGGCGAGCGTTCACGTGAGGGTAACGACCTTTGGAACGAAATGAAACAGTCAGGGGTTATTGACAAAACTGCTCTTGTTTTCGGTCAGATGAACGAAACTGCAGGTGCTCGACTTCGTGTTCCGCTTGTTGGTCTTACAATGGCTGAATATTTCCGTGAAAACATACACAAAGACGTTCTTTTATTCATTGATAATATTTTCCGTTTCACTCAGGCAGGTAGTGAGGTTTCTGCACTTCTCGGCAGAATGCCATCTGCTGTTGGTTATCAGCCAACACTTGCATCTGAAATGGGTAAATTACAGGAACGAATTGTTTCAACAGGTAACGGTTCAATTACATCAGTTCAGGCAGTTTATGTACCTGCTGACGACCTTACTGACCCTGCTCCTGCTACAACATTCTCTCATCTTGATGCAACAACCGTTCTTTCAAGAAAAATTGTTGAACTTGGTATTTACCCTGCAGTTGACCCGCTTGAATCATCTTCAAGAATTCTTTCTCCTGACTTTGTTGGCGATAAGCACTTCCGTATTGCAAAAGAAACACAGCGTATTCTTCAAAAGTACACTGATTTGCAGGATATTATCGCAATTCTTGGTATGGATGAACTTTCAGAAGAAGACAAGACTACCGTTAAGCGTGCTCGTCGTGTTCAACGCTTTATGAGTCAACCATTCCACGTTGCAGAAAGTTTTACAAGTTATAAAGGCGTGTTTGTTCCTGTTGAGAAAACACTTGAAGGTATGGAATGTATTCTTGGCGGCGAGTGCGACAATATTTCTGAACAACATTTCTTAATGTGCGGAACAATTGATGATGTTTACGCTAAATCCAAAGAATAAGGGGTGTATATATGCAACTGATTATTGCTACCCCTAAAGGTTCAATTTTACCTATTGAGTGCGACTCTGTGCATCTTAATATATGTGATGACATAAAAGGTAAGAATGGCGGTAATTACGGTATAAGAAAAGGGCATGCAAAAGCACTTTTCTCACTTGAAAAAGGTAATGTTATTGCTCTTCTTAATGGCAAAACCGTGTATTCTGCCACCACAACAAAAGGATTTGCAACTGTTGATAATAATGTTGTAACAGTTGTGGTTGAAGAAATTATAGAATAAATTAAAGTATTGGGGCGATTTGCGAATCGCCCTTTCTTTTGAAAAAAAACAGTGGAGGTATTCCTCCACTGTTTTTCATTAGTTATTTTCAGTTTGTGTTTCTGTTTGGCTGAATGAGTCATTCTGGAAAACTATTGTCATAATGCTCTTTTCAGGTAGCTCGATTTCTGCAATTTCGCCTTCATAAGTCTGTTGAATTTGCATTTCTTGTGTTGTTGTGAAAACACTCATATACTCGGCATCAACCTTAATTTTAAGATTTCTGCCAACACCTTCGTTTACAATAACGGTAACAATTTTGTTGTCAGGGGTAAGGTATGAAACGCAGTTTACACCATATTTCATTAGTGTAATGTTTTCTGCACCATCTTTTTCTTCAACAGTTTTTATTACATCGTTAATATTCTTTTCAGTTGAGATTTTAACGCTATCTTTTGGAATGAATTTGCTAAAATGTGCAACTGCATAATATCTCATAGCAATTTCATATTCACTGAAATCTTTTGTTGCGGCAAGAAGTCCGTCGGAGTATTTTTTGCCGTCGTCGCCAATACCTATTTCATTAACGCCTACCCAAGCAGTCCAAGAGTTGATATTGCTGAAATTCAAGTCATTTGCCATAACTCGTGCCTGACGGAGTGCGCCATCGATAGAGTCGATAGGTGCATCACAAGGAAGATGACACCATTCTGACATTTCAACGGTTATATCATCAACATTCTCTTTAATCCAGTTGCCAAGACCAATCTTATTGTTTACCAAATCATCTGACCAGTAGCTGTGATATGACAATGCACCTAAATATGGACGGATTTCAGGGTCTTTATAAAGATAATCAAACCATTCGTAAAGGCGGTGCCCGATTTCGCCTGACTCCGGACCTGCAAGTTTAATATCAAGATTCTTCTCTTTAATTTCTTTAACAACCGCTTTATATACCGCATAAATGTCTTCGGAGTTGTAGAAACAACCCTCCTGACTCTGATTTACACTGGCTACGCCCCAAGACCAGTTCGGCTCGTTGATAGGGCTTATGTATTTAACAGGCACACCATTGTTAATAAAATGCTCTGCAACTGTAACAAGGTACTCTGCATACGCTTCGTAGTTTTCAGGGGGAATATTGCTTACCCACCAGTTTTCGTTGCCGTATGCTTTTCCGTTAAGAGTCATTGAGTAGTGAGGGGAGTTTGCAAAAAGTACAACTGTATCAATGCAACCATAAGAAAGACAAAGGTCTAAAAAGTCTTGTGCTGCCGCATCACGAGTAAAGTCGTACTTGAACTCGCCGGTTTCTTCGTTATATACATAAAAACTTTCAGTCTGGCGCCAAGGATTTGTGATTTTTGTTTCGGGGTTATCTTTTGACCCTGCACCAATGTTATAGCGGTAAATGTTAAGTCCTAATCCTTCCTTACTGTAAAGAAGTTTTGCAATTTCTTCGGCGTTATCGCTATTACCTGCAATCTGCGACCACCAACAAGCAGAAGCACCAAATCCGTCAAGCGTTTCGCCTTTTTTACTCGTATCAATAGTGAGTTTTACATCAGCGGTCTGAGATTTTTCAATGTACCAATCTGTGTTATAGAAAATCTTTTCATGAAAAATTCCTAATACAGTAATGGTAACTGCGAGAAGCACCGCAATTACCGGAATTATGATTTTAAGTACCTTTTTCATAATGTTCTCCTAAAATTAAAAGGCGGTGGGGTTTGCCCACCACCGAAGTTTACCTTTTATTCAAAATCCGGCTCAATTACGCCGTAACCACCATCATTTCTTTTATAAACAACACAGATATCATCAGTGTCTGCATTGCGGAACATATAAAACATGTGTCCTAAAAGTTCCATCTGAAGAATTGCTTCTTCAACAGATTCCGGCTTTAATACAACGGTTTTTGTTCTTACAACTTCGAATTCATCTTCCGCCTCATCGTCTGCAACAAAAATATCGTCAAAAGAAACATCTCGAAGTTTTCTTTCAATTCGTGTTTTGTTCTTTCTGATTTGACGAATAAGTGAATCAACACACATATCAAGAGCATCTTCTAAATCATCGCTACGCTCTTGTGCGCGGAAAATCATACTCTTTTTAGTAAGAGTGATTTCACAGATTTTCTCATTCTTTTCAACCGTTGCAGTGATTTTCGCCGTTGCGTCAGGTCCGAAGAATTTCTCAACTTTACGAAGTTTTTCTTCCGCCCTGTCTTTAAAATTCTCTCTTGGGGTACATTTACGTCCGATAATAGTAATGTTCACAACGACATCTCCTTTGTATAAGGTCAGTCTCTGCTCACCTTATGAAATTTTTGAGCAATACCTTTGCTCAACACTATTATAGCATATATGCACAGAAAAATAAAGAGTCTTAACAAAATTTTATTTATATTTTACAATACTGCAGTTTTGTGGCGTGTTACATGGCAACCTACATTCACTGCAACGGGGAGTCCCGCAATATGAGTAGGCGCGGTTTCAATGTTTACTGCAAGTGCAGTTGTGTTTCCGCCGAATCCCTGTGGTCCTATATTTGTTTCGTTTATGATGCGAAGCAAATCTTCTTCCATTTCACTGTAAAACGGATTTACATTTCTTATTGCTGTATCACGACAAAGGGCTTTTTTTGAAAGATATGCACAGTATTCAAAATCCCCGCCAATGCCAACACCTAATACAATAGGTGGGCAAGGGTTTCCGCCTGCAACTGTTACTGTTTCAACAACAAAATCCATAATGTCTTCTTTTGTGGCAGATGGAGTAAACATTTTTATTCTGCTCATATTTTCACTGCCGAATCCTTTTGGTGCAACAGTGATTTTAATGTTTTCTCCCTCAACAATTTTTGTGTGAATAACAGCGGGGGTGTTGTCATTTGTGTTGACTCTTTCGAGTGGGTCGCTGACTATGGATTTTCGTAAAAGTCCGTCAACATATCCTTGACGCACGCCCTCATTTACTGCATCTTCAAAATTACCGCCTGTAATATGAACATCCTGACCGATTTCGGCAAAAACAACCGCCATACCTGTATCCTGACAAATGGGAATATTAAGTTCTTTTGCACAGTCAAGATTTTGGAGCAAATCACTCATAACATTTTTGGGTAAATCGTTTTCTTCTGCTTCATAACCGTTTTTGATTCGGCAAACCAAATCGGAAGGCAACGTTTTGTTTGCCTCTATGCATAATTCTTTGACTGTGTCAGTAATTTGTGAGCATAAAATTTCTCTCATATTTATCAACCTAAAACTAAAGGGCAGATTAACTGCCCTTGGATTATTTACTACCTCTGCGATAACCGTTGCTGCGAGTACCTCGTTTATTAGCATTCCGGTTTAAGTCGCTGAATTTGTCTTCACTCTGGGTTTTGAATTTTGCCATCATATCTTCAAAAGACATAGGAGTGTTCTGTTCTTCCGGAACGGCACCTTTCCAACCCTTGTTGTTATTTCTGTTATTGTTTCTCGGTTTTGCGGGTTTTGGTTTTTCAGGCTGTGGTAATGCCTTTTTAATTGAAAGACTTACTTTGCCTTTTTCGTTAATTTCAACTACTTTTACTTTGACTTTATCGCCCTCTGATAAATGCTCATTAATGTCATTTACATATTCTGCGGCAACCTCAGAAATATGTACCATACCCGTTGTGCCGTTGTCAAGCTTCACAAAAGCACCAAAATTTGTTAACCCCGTAACCGTTCCTTCATAAACGGTATCCATGTCAAGTTGCATAAAACTGCAAATCCCCCTATTAATCCTTAAAGATTATGCACCCGGTGTAATGTCATAGAAAACTTTTTCATTAGGCATTACAAAACCAAGTTTTTCGCGGGCGATTTGTTCCATATAGTCGCCCTTATCTTCATTGTCAACTATAGACTGAAGATAAGCGTTATTATCAAGAATTTGCTGATGCTCAATTTCAAGTTGTTCTTTGACTTTTTTGCGTTCGCGGATTTCAACTTGCAGACCGATTATAGTAATAATAAAGTAGCCCACAAGTAAGAAGAGTGCAAGGGTAAGAATGAAACTTTTTTTCTGTTTACGCTTTTTTGCATTTGCAGATTTTTTCTGTGCCATAATATTATTCCTCACTTTCTTCATTTTCGCGATTTACCGTATGTTGCTTTTTTACAAATAAATTATACAACAACCGCTTGTTTACTTTCAAGAGGAATTTTGATTTATTTTTAAGGTTTTTAGTGTTTTTTCTTTGTTTTGCAAACAATTTGCTAAATAAATTCCTTAATTTACCAAACATAAAAACAAAAGGAAAAGATATTATCTTAAAAATTCGCAGAAACAACTTTTTGAAAAAACCGATTATTCTTTCGCTGAATGAAAAAATAATTGCACCAAGAGAGAAATAATACACACAGAAACCAGCACCTGCACCGAGAAGCAGATATACACGGATTTCCCCCTCGTTTACGGTAAGGCAGAATAAAAATAAAGAGAAACACAGAAATATACAATAGAGAATGTCTGAAATGATTGTTGCGAGTTTGCCCTTACTTATAACTATTCGGATTATGCGGAACAAATCATAAAAAATCCCCATAATAAAGCCAAAGCCGAGAGAAAGCAGAAATCCGCGGGTTTGCGAAGCAAGACTGAGTCCGTAAAGATAATCTGTCATCTGAGTACCTTTGCAAAAAATCCCTGTGCTTTAGGGCGCACATCGGTATATGTAAGAGAAGAAATCTCGCCGTCAACCATCAATTCACTTTGTTCAAGATTAAGCCGTGTTATGTGAAGATTCCAACCACGGATTGTAAGCTCTCCTGAATCAGTAATTGCGATAATTGTCTGCTCGTCAAAAGAGTCAATGTCAGTAACGCCCGAAACGGAAAGTTTTTTGCGGTCCTCCATAATAATATTGTGTGGTAACTTGTGAATGCTTTTTTCATCTGTCATAGGTATAAACCTCCTTTTACTTAAATTGTATGAGTAAAAGGACAAAGGTATGACAATATAAAAAACAGCGTGGTTATTTCCACGCCGTTTCTTATACATTATAATATTTTTTCATTCTGTTCTTTTTGAGAATGTGGGCGATTATGATTACCACCACAACTGCTATTACTGAAAAGAATGCAGTGTAAAGCCCCTTTGTATCATTTTCGCCTTTGACTTTCATCCAAAGGTTATTCATATACTGTAAGGTGTCAGTTGGAAGATTGTGAAATTCCTGAGTATTTTTAAGGCTCTCAGGGTATACCGCCGAACTTTCTGCAAGAGAGTAATCTTCATTCTCTAAAACTGCTTTATTAGGTGTTGCATAGTAAATATATTCTGCATTTGCAAGTGCGATTTCCGGCTCTAACATAAAGTTAATAAACGCCTCTGCACCTTTTTTATTCTGTGATGCGCTTGGAATACACATAGCATCATAGAAGGTGTTTACGCCTTCTTCAGGGAACGCAAATGCCAAATCGGGATTGTTTTCTGCCATTAATTCGTAATCCCCTGCATAGTAAGTAGCAAAAGCGTATTCGCCACTTTCCATTTTAATGAAAACTTCATCCATTACATATTCAGGCTTTACTTTCTGACGTTGTTCTGAAAGAAGTGCAGCAGCAGCATCCCAATCATCTTTTTTAGTTGTATTTATGCTTTGCCCCAAGGCAAACTGTGCAATCGCAAAAGCATCACGAGGGTTATTGAACATCAAAATTTTGCCTTTATACTGTTCATCCCAAAGTACTTTCCAACTTGTAGGTGCTTCTTTAACATATTTTGTATTGTAGATAAGAATTGTTGTACCTACATTATAAATAACACCGTAATCGCTTATTCCGTTTTCTACAAGATGCCCGTATTTATCCTTATCAAAATACTTGTCGTAGTTTGGAATATTATTATAATCAAGTGGTAAAAGCATATCTTCTGAAATAAGGCGCTCAACCATATAGTCAGATGGAATAATAATATCGTAACTTACTCCGCCACCTGAAAGTTTTGAATACATATTTTCATTTGACTCGAATGTTGTGTAGTTTACATCACACCCTGTAAGGCGTTCAAATTCTGAAACTACATCAATTTCTTCGTCGTCAATATATTCGCCCCAGTTATACACATTAAGGACCGTGCCTTGAAGACCGAGGTTTTTATAATATTCAATAGTTTCTTTTGAGAAAAGTTCGTCTTCTGCATAAACAGGAAGAACGAAAACTGAAAGCACAACAATCAGTGCGATTACTAAAGAGAGTAGTTTTTTCATTCGTTACCCTCCTTTTGCTTCTTTCTCTGTTTTTTATCAGAGCGAGATTGTGCCACATTCATAAGAATTAAAAGCACAAACATTGCACCGAAAATAAGAGTTGAAAGTGCATACATATCAGGCTTTACGCGTTTCTTTGTCATTGAGAAAATGTGAATAGGTAAGGTCTGAAAATCAGGTCCGTTTGTAAAGTAACTGATTATGAAATCGTCAAGGGACAATGTAAACGCCATAATTGCACCCGATATAATACCCGGAAGAATTGCAGGAAAAACAACTTTGAAAAATGCTTTTACAGGATGGCAACCTAAATCCTGTGCCGCTTCAAAAATTCTGTTATCGGTCTGACGAAGTTTCGGCAGAATTGACAGAATTACATAAGGCAACTGGAATGTTACATGGGCAATAAGAATTGTGCCAAATCCAAGAACGTCCTTTTTGCTGAGTAATGTACCTGCGAAAACGAACAAAAGCATCATTGAAATACCCGTTACGATTTCAGGGTTCATCATAGGAATATTTGTAACTGTCATAACTGATGACTTTACAAATTTGTTTCGCATTGAGTTAATTCCCACGCTTGCAAGAGTGCCGAGTACAGTTGCTATTGCAGCAGAGATTACTGCCAACACAACGGTATTTTTAAGGGCATCCATAGTTGCTTTGTCGTGGAAAAGTTTTTCATACCATTGAAGTGAAAATCCTTCAAAAATATATGTGCTTTCTGTTCCGTTGAACGAGAACACCATCATTACAACCATTGGTGCATAAAGGAACACGAAAACAAGTGCTAAATAAATTTTAGATGCTACGGAAGTTTTTGTCATATAAGCACACCTCCGTCATCATCACTGTCAGTAAAGTAATTAAGTACGCCAAGACAGATTAAAATCATAACCATAAGCACTAATGAAAGTGCCGCACCAAGATTATAATTATATGCAGTCTGGAACTGACCTTCAATAACGTCGCCGATAAGTGTAATCTGACCGCCACCAAGTTTTTGAGTAATATAGAATGTACTTACACTTGGCACAAATACCATAGTTACACCACTTGCAATACCGGGCACTGACAATGGGAAAATAACCTTGCGAAGACAGTAAAATTTGTTACAACCCAAATCCTGTGCTGCTTCAACAAGAGAAGTGTCCATTTTAGAAAGTGCAGTATATAAAGGCAGAATCATATAAGGTAAGAAGTTGTAAACCATACCTAAAATAACCGCTCCGCCTGTGTTGAGCATTTGCAGTGGCTCAATACCGAACAGTCCTAAAAATCTGTTTATTACACCTGATTCGCCTAAAATTGTAATCCATGAATAAGTACGGATTAAGAAGCTCATCCACATAGGCAACATTACAAGCATTGTTGCAACACTTTGGAATGATGCCTTTGTCTGTGCAAGAAAATAGGCAAATGGATAAGCAATCAAAAGACAGATTACCGTTGCAACTGCACCGTAACTGATTGACAGAATAAAGGTGTTTGTGTAGTCCCCAATCTGCGCAATATTGTTGGTAGTAAAGTTGCCGTTTGCATCTGTGAAAGCGTAATAAATAACCATTATGAGCGGTGCTACTATAAATAACACCGACCAGAGCATATAAGGTGCATTAAGCATCTTCTGAAGGAATGAGGACTTTTTCATTATTCCTCCTCCACCTGAGAAAGCTCGTCAAATTCATCACTGAATGAACTATAGTCGCCATAAAGACCTGAATACTGTGATTTTTTCATAATGTGCATTTCGTCAGGGTCAATAGAAATGCCGATAACATCGCCCACTTCACTTTTTTCAGTAGTCTGAATCATCCACTTAAAGTTGTCAATGTCAACAATAATTTCGTAGTGAACACCTTTGAATGTTACTGATGTAACTGTACCCCGTAACATACCCTTTTCAGGTGCTACAACATCAATATCTTCAGGACGGATAACCACGTCAACGGGCTCGTTATGTTTAAAACCCTTGTCAACGCATTGGAATTTAATTCCGTTAAATTCAACTGTGAAGTCCTCTTTCATAATACCATCAAGAATATTACTTTCGCCGATAAAGTCTGCAACAAAGGCATTTTTAGGCTCGTTGTAAATATCAAGTGGAGTACCAATTTGCTGGATTTCGCCGCCGTTCATAACAACAACTGTATCAGACATTGAAAGTGCTTCTTCTTGGTCGTGAGTAACATATATAAAAGTAATGCCCAATTTCTGCTGAATGTTTTTAAGTTCAATCTGCATATCTTTACGAAGCTTAAGGTCAAGAGCACCTAACGGCTCGTCAAGAAGCACAACTCGAGGATTCACTGCCAAAGCGCGTGCAATAGCAACTCGTTGTTGCTGACCACCTGAAAGTGAGTCAATACGACGAGGACCAAAACCTTTAAGATTGACAAGAGTGAGCATTTCGCTAACTTTTTCTTTTATTGCATCTTCTTTCCACTTTTTAAGGCGGAGTCCGAAAGCAATATTTTCATAAACATTCAAATGCGGAAATAAGGCATAACGCTGAAAAATGGTGTTAACCTGACGTTTATAAGCAGGCACACCATTGATATTTTTTCCTTCGAAAATAACATCGCCACTATCCTGCTGTAAGAAACCTGCGATAATACGCAAGGTTGTTGTTTTACCACAGCCCGAAGGACCGAGCAAGGTAATAAACTCACCGTCACGGATATAAAGGTTAATGTTATTGAGTATTTTTTGATTGTCAAAGCTGACGCTTATGTTTTTGAGGTCAATAATAACTGGATTGTTTTTCAATTATGCAGCCCCTTTCCAACCGATAGATATAGTTGGGATTTGACGATTTAACCGTAAACCGCCCCACCCTAATTGGTATGAGATAACTATAAATAAAATTTCGCAAAAAGTCAATAATTTTGACAAATTTCTTTAATATTTTTAACCGATAATTTTTGCTAATTTGTCAGGATTTCTTGTTGTGATATTATCAGGACCAAAAGAGAGAATTTTATACATATTATATTCGCTGTCAACTGTCCAGATTGATACTAAAAGTCCGTTTTCGTGGAAAATGTCAACTAATTCTTTTGATGCACTTTTATAATTAAAGTTTATGCCGACAGCCCCTGCATTTTTCACTTTTTCTACAAGAGAAAGCAGATAATCTTTATCAGTATTCTTTGATTTTTCTACATCAACATTGAGATAGTATTTTATTTCAGGACTATTCTTTTTTACTGCGTCAACAAACTCGTCTTTAACACCTGTATAAAAAATTCTGTCAGAAACATTGTTATCTTTTGCTGATGGGTACACTTTTTCAAGAGCATCAACAGTTTTTATATCAACATTCGCTTTTGCATCTTTGAACATACGAAGGTATGCGAAGGCTTCGTCTAAAGTTACTTCGCCACCTTTTGGCTCATCGTGAGCGAGTACAGGCGCACCATTTTCTGTGAAATACAAATCAAATTCAACAATCTGCGCGCCGTTTTCAATGCCCATTTTAATAGACTCAAGTGAATTTTCTGCAGTTCCCATACACCCTGTATGTGCAGTAATTGTAAATCCTTTGGGGAGATTCAGTTCTGTATTTTTGTATTCATTTAGTTTCATTGTTCTCACCCCAAAGAATATTGCAATTGATACAGCTGCAAGTGATAAAAGTATGGAGATTGGTATTATTAGTTTTTTCATTTTAAAACCTCTATCTTGCTTTCCCTTTGATAAAGGGCGCTTTAATTGTTTATATTTTAATCTCAATTTTCATATAAATCAAGTTTTTATTGATTTATTTTGGTGGTAAGTATATAATTGTTTTGATATAGGTTAAGAATGTCGGGGAATCAGGTGCGAATCCTGAACGAGTCCGTCGCCGTAAGCAGAAAGTGGATTTCATACTCTTTGCCACAAGAGTAAAGTCATTGGATTAATCTCCGAGAAGACGAAATCTGCGTTGAATCTGCAAAGTCGGAATACCCGGTTCTGAGTTATTGATGTCGCGTAAACCGATATATCAATAAGCCGTGTATCACAAAATCAAATATTAAGGAGATTACAGGTATGAAAAATGTAATGAAATCAAAAGTAGTACTGTCAATTCTCGCGTTGGTGCTTATTGTGGCTATGGCACTTACTTTCTCAGCGTGTGGAAACAATGATAGTGACACAAACACAACAACCACTACACAGGCTAGTGGCGAAGCAAAGAAGGAATTAACCTTCGTTTTCAAGGTAGTTGACCTTGACGGAAGTGAAAAATCCTTCGACATCACAACAGACGCCAAAACAGTTGGCGAGGCTCTTGTAAACGAAAAGCTTATTTCGGGCACAGATAGCGAATACGGTCTTATGGTTGATACCGTTAATGGCATCAAGTATGACTACACCGCTGACGGTGCATATTGGGCGTTTTATGTTAATGGCGAATACGCTATGAGCGGTGTTGACACGACAGAAATCGACGAAACCGCTGTATATTCATTTGTAGCAACAAAGGCATAATATGAGAAGTGAAAAGTATAAAAAGCTGGTTGATATTATAGTGTTCACTATGCTGGGCGTTATAATGTTGCTTTCTAAACTCTTAATGGAAGCACTACCAAACTGGCATTTGCTTGGCACACTAATTGTTGCATATACAATAGTTTATCGCAAAGACGCTTTAAAGCCTATTTACATATTTGTATTACTTTCAGGTATTGTTTATGGCTTTGGTGTGTGGTGGATACCGTATTTATATATATGGACTATTCTTTGGGGTATGGTAATGCTTTTACCAAAGAATATGAAACCTACTGTTGCAGTACCCGTTTATATGATTGTTTCGGGACTTTTCGGACTTTTATATGGCACACTTTACGCCCCTGCACAAGCGCTTTTATTCGGGCTTGACTTTAAGGGAATGATTGCTTGGATTGTTGCGGGATTTTCATTTGATGTTATGCATTGTATAGGTAATGTGGTGTTGGGAACATTGATTTTACCGATTGCCACAGCACTGCGAAAATTTCATAAGTATTAAAAAATGACCGATTGGGAAAACTTTCTCAATCGGTTAATTTTTTGCATTCTGTTCGACAAACTCCAATTTGTTAAAACTATTGATTTTAGTCTCGATTCTACTGACGGTAGGATGACTTTTAGGGTTTTTTATGATATTTTATTATCAGGAGGGAGTGCTATGAATAATAAGAAAACAGGGGAGTTTATTTCCGTTTTAAGAAAAGAGTTGGGTTATAGCCAAAAAGATTTGGCTGAAAAACTTAATATAACAGATAAAGCAGTATCAAAATGGGAAACAGGCAGAAGGGCACCTGATGTCTCAATGCTGTTACCTATTTCTGAAGTGCTGGGGGTATCGGTAACAGAAATTTTAAAAGGCGAAAGAATATGTGAAGAAGAAATTCACACTGCTTCAAATGAAGTGATTGTAATGACTTTGAAAAAGTCAAAAGTCAAAATAATGTTTGCAATAATTTTGGTGTTGATTATTCTTGTTGGTTTAATATGTTCATACCCTGCATATCATTATTTTTCAACAATTTCGGAAAACGATTTTCAGTCTGTCAGAGAGCAAGCCATATTATATTCTGAAAACGAAGAAATAGATTGTATTGCAATAACGCAGAATAGCGATAAAATCGCGTATTTATTTGCAGATGATGAAAATTCATATATGTTGTTGTATGAAAGAGATGAACTGTTTCAAAACAGGCTTGAATATATCGGGATGACCTCATCGTCAGAAAGCGAATATGGTATGGGTTTGTACTGTTTTGGAACTAACGGAGAAACCATCATTGTAATGTTTGGTGCAAATTTAGATGCTGACCGATATAGCTTTAGCTATCAGGGTACTGAACATACGAGAAAAATAAATGATGGTTATGTTTTGGATGTGTTTATTGATAAGGATTATACTTTCACAAATCCTACAATTATGTCGGTAGGGGATAATGTGATTTTTGAGTCCGAATTTCAAAAGCAAGAAGATAAGGCTGACTAAAAGTAAAATTTTAATAAAAATAACTCCCTACGGTTTGTAGGGAGTTTAATTTTATATTATTTTTCAAATACACCTTGCCAGTCATCTGGTTCGGGATTGTAAAGCACATCAAGAAGCATATCGAGGATTTCTGCTATATTTTCAGTTCCTTTTTTGAGTTTGAGAATTTTCTTAACTCGTTTATTAAAAAGTGCTGAAAGTGCTTTGTATTCAGGTGTGTCAGGTGTATATGGCTCGTTGCCATAGTAAAGATTTGTGATTGCCTCTAAAATAAAATCTTTTACGATTCTGTCTTTAATTGACTTGTCAACATATTTGCTTATGCCGAAAAGTTTACCAAATGTACCGAAAGTTGCTTTCTGTAAGAACTTGCCAAAAGGTACAAGCACAGGCTTTGCCTTGTAAACTTTTTCAGGAGTCATACTGAAAGATGTTGAAAGTTCTGCAAGCTTGTCAATGTCATAAGCCATTGAGTCAAAAATAGCATTTAAGAATTGCAAAAAGTTGGCTTTTGTGTATTCGTCAACAGTTTTGCCTTGTAAATCCCAATCGAAACTTTCAAGTTTTACGCTGTCAATGATTACTTCGTTGTCGGTCATTTTTACTTTTCGCATTACAGCAGGGTAACCAACGGCAGAAGCTGTGTTTATATCGTAAAAATCATTACCTTTTGCTGTGGTCATTTTTGCAATATTCATCATGTGGGTATGACCTGTAAAAATGAATTTAACACCATTATCTGCAAGAAATTCTGATGTTTTTTCGTAATCCCCAAGCATATCGCGTTTACTGAAAAGTGGGTAAATTGGACTTGGTGGCAATACAGGATGATGGGTAACTGCAAATATGTAATCACCGTTAGCTTTTGCGTCGTCAATTTGCTCTTTAATCCACTCTAAACAATCATCATAGTAGCCACAGAAGAATTCGTCGCCGTCATCATTAAGACAAAGAAGTCTGTACCCTTCTTGCAATTGAACGCAATATGAATGGCTTGGTTTATGTAATGAAATTGCTTCGCTGAGCCCAAAATCCTGGTAGATTTCTAAAAGGTCATCACGGTCTGTGCGAGTAGCAGTAAGGATTTCTTCGCCGACACATTTTTCTGCTTTACCTGTGCCGTTACCGTTTTCCATAAAGTAATCGTGTGTGCCTGTTGTAAGGTACACTTTTTTACCTGCAGCTTTAAGACGGTAAAGTTTAGGAAGCAAATCTTTGTGGCTCTCCATAGCACCGTTACATGTAACATCGCCTGTAATGAGAACAATATTTGTTTCGTTATCTTCTATGATTTTATCAAAATGAGCATCAATCATAGCACCTGTTTCCTTAAGGCACTTTTGGTCAGAAAGACAAATTTTTTCAAATGCCTTGCCCTCTGTACCAAGTTCAAGTGCGTAGTGATGCAAGTCAGTGATTTGATAGAAATTCAAGTCTGCCATAATTATTCTCCTGATGCGCGTTTTTCGGTAATGTAATCGTGAACTTTGTCAGCAAGCTCGCCATAAACCTTGAACTTCTTACGGAATACAATAAGAGATGCAAGGAAGAAAAGCATTGGTACGCCGAAGCAGATAATACCGATGCCTGTTTTTGTTGTATCGTTAAGACCAACATTTGCAGTAATCTGCTCGTTATAATTCATAAGTCCAAGACCACCGAAAAGAACGATTGTCTGCATTGTATATGCCATTTTCTGCAAGAAACCTTTCATTGAGAAGGTAATACTTTCATTTCTTTCGCCGTTTTTGTATTCGCCATAGTCAACAATGTCTGCAAGGAAAATGGTCTGTGAAACGAACATTGAAGAAACACCAACAGATGCAAGAATATAGCAAATGTCCATAATTACAACATTGAGTTTCAAGATTGGACCTGTTATGAGCATAAGCGCATAACCTACAATTGCCGTGCAAAGTGAAATTGTGTATGTCTGTCTTTTTGAAAACCATTTTGTGAGTACAGGCACAACAAGAAGACCTAATACAGAGCCCACAGTACCAATTGTCTGGAAAAGAGACTGTAATTTTGAGTTGCCGAGAGTATCTGTGAAATAGTAAACGGCAGTTGAACTTGTTAAGTACCAACCAGCGTTTGAAAGCATTGCAAATACAATGAATACAACAAGTTGGTCGTTGCTTTTGATAACATTAAAAATCTGTTTAAGAGAGAACTTCTTTTTCTCGCCGTAAACAACATTAGTTTCTTTTGTGAGAAGCACACAGACAAGTGCGAAGAATACAAGTGCTACGCCACAGATTCCTGCCCAACGTGAAAAACCACTTGCGCTATAACCTTTTTCGTCGGTAATACCACTTGAAAGAAGTGGGCAGATAATAGGTGTAAGAATTGAAATGATTCCCTGACCTATACCTGAGAATGTACGAGCAATAGTTGCAACAAGATTTCTCTCTTTTTCTTCGCTTGTGAATGATGGTACCATTGACCAATAAGGAATATCAGCCATTGTGTTTGTCATACCCCAAAGAATATACATAACACCTATGTAGATATAAAGTGGAAGTCCACTCATGCCGAACGATGTGAACAAAAGGAAAAGTACAACGGCGTTGCAAAGTGCACCTATTAAAATCCAAGGTCTGTATTTGCCGTGCTTTGTGCGAGTGTTATCAACAATTGTGCCCATCATTGGGTCATTAATACCATCCCAGATTCGAGCAAGGGGAGTGATAAGGAGCAAAAAGCCCTCTTGAAGTCCTAACACGCTTGAAAGGTAGTATGAAAGGTATGAATAGAACATACCGTAACTTAAATCAAGACCGATTGCACCTACACCATAACCAAGGGCAGTAGGAATAATAGATTTCTTTTTAGTTGCCATTGTTTCGCACCTCATCAATCTTTTGTTTTAATTCGTTTTCGATTTCGGGGAATTCTCGTGAGTAATTGCCTTGTTTTTCTTCGTATTTTGAAAGAGCAAGACTGAACACACCAACTGTTGCAGTAACGATAGGAGCAATTTTTGCCACCTTTATTGCAGTTTTAATAAGTTTTTTAGTATCCATTATTCGCGAGACACCACCGTTCCGACAGTTTTTGCACCGATAAATTCAGAAATTATATTGTAACGGACTCTGCCGTTAAGAATTGCAACTTCTTTTACTCCGTTTTCAATAAGATTAATAATATTACGGATTTTCGGTATCATTCCACCTTTTGCAAGTCCACTGTCTAAAAGCATTTTTGCTTTTTCGATTGTAATATGCTCTAACGCAGTTTTTTCATTCTGACTGTCAAGGAAAATACCATTAACATCTGTTATATAAACAAGATAGTCAGCACCGAGTGCTAATGCTACCTGACCTGCTGCATCATCTGCATTTATGTTTACTGTGCCAAGAGAAACGCATCTGCCAACAGGGGAAAGTACTACTGTGTAGTCCTTATCTAAAAGTGTATCAATAAGAGTTGTGTCAACCTTTGAAATGTCGCCCACTCTGCCTAAAGATTTTCCGTTAATGTATTTTGGAAGTGCCGTTAAAATATTGCCGTCAGTACCACTAATGCCTACTGCAGAGATGTTGCTTTGTGAGAAACGCTCAACAATTTTTTTGTTGACGCTACCTGAAAGCACCATTTCTACAACATTCATTTCTTCATCGCCTGTAACACGGTAGCCCTCATAAAATTCTGATTTAAGATTCATTTTATCGAGAGTTTTGCTGATTTCTTTGCCTCCACCGTGCACAACAACGATTTTAGCACCAACCATTGTAAGAAGTGCAATATCTTCAAGAAGATTTTTCATAAGTGTTTCGTCGTCAAGACAACTGCCACCAAGTTTAATTACAACTTTTTTGTTGTGGAGTTTGTGAAGCTGGGGGAGTATGTCTTGCACACTTTTTATTTTCTCGTCGCTGTCAAGGCCGTTTTTTTTATCGTATTCTTTAAGTGCTTTTATTGTGTATTCAACATCAGTTGGGCAAGGAATGTATTCAACGCCACGTTTTTGTCTTGTTTCATTGCCTTTACCTGTTATAAGAATAACGCTATCTGCGCCCATTTCGTTGATTGCAGTAGAAATTGCAACTCCACGGTCATCAATAATCTTGTATTTGCCGTTTTGTGATTCAACAAATGCTGCAACCTCTTTTGAAATCTTTTCAAGTGGCTCTTCGCCCGGGTCTTCTTCTGTGATATATGTCATATCAGCATACATTCCTGCCATTTCGCCTAAATCTTTACGGCGAATAAGCGCTTTGTTACCTGGGCAACCGAATACAATAGCAACTTTTCTGCCGGGGTATTCTTGGCGCACAGATTTGAAAAGATTTTCAAAGCTCATTCTGTTGTGAGCATAGTCAACAATGGCAGTAATACGCTTGTCTGCATTTTCATAAACTTCCATTCTGCCACTTGAACGAGCTTTAAGAAGTCCGGTGTAAATGTACTGTTCAGGAATGCCCAGTTTTGTGCATACAGCAATAGCGCAAAGTGCGTTTTCAACATTGAAAAGACCTGGGATTGTAAGTGTAAAATCACGGTCAAAATCTTTTGTTTTAACTGTAAAAACTGTGTCGGAGCCGTCTTTACGAATGTTGTAGCCGTAAACATCTGCATTTGAGTTTTTTGTACTGAATGTAATAACTTCAGGAGCATTTTTTGACGCTTCTAATACATCTTCACTACGGTCAGTATCAAGATTTACAACTGCAGTTTTGCATTGTGTGAAAATCTTCATTTTTGACTGGAAATAGTCTTCAAAATCAGGGTGTTCAATAGCGCTTATGTGGTCAATGCCAATATTAAGGTAACAACCGATTGTGAAGGTTACACCGTCAGTTCTGCCATATTTAAGTGCTTGTGAAGAAACTTCCATTGTGAAGTGCTTAATATCACTTTTAACTGCATTGTCAAAATGCTTGTGAAGGTCAAATGGCTCAGGAGTAGTCAAGTGGCTTTCAATGTTGATAATACCGTCATAAGTATCAATTGAAGAAACAATTGCACTTGGTCCTTTGCCCATAGATGCAAGATATTCGTCTTCAATGTATTTTATAAAATACGCAGTTGTGGATTTGCCTTTTGTACCTGTAATACCAACAAGATTTAACTTGTCCCAAGCGTTGTTATAGAAAAAGTTTGCAGAAAGATACATTGACTTTCTGATATCTGACACAAGAATACAAGGAGCATCTGTGTTATATTTCTTTTCCGAAACATAAGCAGTAGCACCATTTTCTAATGCATCAAGCAAAAATTGTTCTTTGAAATGTGCCCCTTTACAGAAAAACAGAGTATCTGCTTTTAAATCTTTAGAGTTGTATGAAATAAATCCAACAGGGGAGTTTTCATCACATTCTGTGCTTGTAAGTATTGAGTTTTCCTTAAAAAGTTCAATGAAATCTTTAATCTTTAACATCTTGTTCACCTATAAGTTAATGTGTATTTTATTGTGTATAGACTGCAATCGCCCCATCTTTGAGGGGGCTGTCGCCGTAAGGCGACTGGGGGAGCAAATAAATCATAAACTCCTCCGTCAACGCCAAAGCGTTGCCACCTCCCTCAACGAGGGAGGAAACAAGGATGAGATTATTTATATTATGAGGTGTTATACTATGAAAAAATACGTATTGGCATTAGACCAGGGAACAACAAGTTCACGTGCAATTCTTTTTGACAAAAAAGGTAATATCTGTTATAAGGCACAGCACGAATTCACACAGATTTACCCACACACAGGTTGGGTTGAGCACAATCCTATGGAAATTCTTTTCTCACAACTTCAATCTGTTATGGAAGTATTGGCAGAGAGCAAAGCAACCGCTAACGATATTGCTGCAATCGGCATTACAAATCAGCGTGAAACTACAATAGTCTGGGACAAATCAACAGGTAAACCTATTTATAACGCTATTGTATGGCAGTGCAGAAGAACCGCAGATATGTGTGAAAAAATCAAAGAAGATGCCGAATTAACACAATACATAAAAGACCACACAGGTCTTGTTGTTGATGCTTATTTCTCTGCAACAAAAATCAAGTGGATTCTTGAAAATGTTGAGGGGGCAAAGGATTTGGCAGAAAAAGGTCAGCTTCTTTTCGGCACGGTTGAAACATGGCTTATCTGGA
>CALCBQ010000192.1 GCA_937897215.1 uncultured Clostridia bacterium
CCGTAAAAACGGCGGTTATTCTCTATGCACTTTCCCTAAGGTCACCCTCGGCGGCCGTTAGCCGTTACCCTGCTGTATGATGCTCGGACTTTCCTCACAAATTATAAAACAATTTGCGCAACTGCCCAACCTACTCATTATTAAATTTAATTCAAATAGTTATCATTCAAATTTCTCGTTAAGATAAACTCCGTCTTTTTTGATTTTAATGAGTTTTTCGCCATCAACAAGAAAAACAGTTTTTGATATATCCATCATTGGTTTATCGCTCATTGAATCGGTATAAAACTCATCAATTTCCACATCGCCGTAGACATCGCGGAACATTTTTACCTTATTTTCATGATAACAGATTTCGCCGATTTCGCCTGTTTCAGCATTAAGGTCAGTGGAAATTACATTTTTAATACCAAGACGGTTTGTCATTATGCTTAAAAGACAATACGGACAAGCAGAAAGAATTACATCATCTTCTTTCTTGATTTTAGGATAAAAAGATTTAATATTCTTTTCATTTATATCCCAAAAACGTTCAAAATCTTCTTGAATATTTTCTATTCGTTCAAAGTACTCTTTTACATAAGAAGCGTACTCTGTTTTAACCTCATCTATGGTAATAAGATGGCGTTTATAACGCATAAAACCTTCCATAAACTTTGGCACAAATTTTGCAACACCTTTAGGGTCTCTCTTTAAATAATAAAGAAAGATATCCATTCCGCTTTCGCCATCATAAATTGTATTATCGAAATCAAATACTCTCATATTTCAACACCTTAAAATCCTCTTGATGAGCCACCGCCACCGAATGAGCCACCGCCGCCGCGGAAACCGCCTCCGCCACCGCGGAAACTACCGCCGCCTGAGTGGAATCCACCACTGCGACCTGAACCTCCATAATATGTATGACCACCATAATAGCCACCACCGCGATATGAACCACCACCGTGATGTGAGCCACCACCATTATTTTTGAATGCTATTGAAGTAAATATTACAATTACCATAAATATTGTAATAAAAACTATAATAACTTCATCATCAGACATCTCAAAGTCATAATCATCATTATAATCTTCAATATTCAAGTTGTCTAATTCAACACCATATTCAACACATACAACATTGGCAATAGCTTTATATGCACTTGCAAGACCCGTTGAAAAGTCATTATCGCTTAAATATGGAATTGCATAATTATCCAGTATTCTGCCTGTTTTACCATCCGGGAGACATCCTTCAAGGCCATAGCCCACCTGAATGGTAACTTGTCTATCGCTTTCAGAAAGAAGCAAAACTACACCATTATTTGTTTCTTCACTGCCTACGCCCCACTCACGACCGAGTTCTAATGCATATTCTTCAACATCATAGCCGTCAAGGGAGTCAACAGTAACAACTACAACCTGCGCAGTAGTCTGTTTATAAAGACTTGCACCGATTGATTGAAGTTCATCTTCAACATCATCGTCGATAACATCAGCAAAATCATTTACGAAGAAATCACTTGTTGGCTCAGGCAAATCAATTGCAAATGCAGATACGGACAAAATAATTGATAATATTAAAGTAACAATGATAATTTTATTAATCTTTTTCATATCTTCTTATTCAAAATCAACTACAGGAGCATTTTGAGCACTACTACTTGCTTCAAAAAGTTCTGCTTTCTCAAATCCTAAAATTCCTGCAAAAAATACTGTAGGGAATTTTTTAATCGATTTATTATACTCAGTTGCTGCATCGTTATAATCTTTACGAGCAATTCCAATTCTATTCTCTGTGCCTGAAAGTTCATCCTGAAGATAAATGAAATTCTGATTTGCCTTAAGCTCAGGGTAATTTTCAACAACCACTAAAAGTCGTGAAATTGCAGAATCGTAGCTTTCAAGTGCATCAGTATATTCTTCCGCATTTGAGGCCGAATTAAGTTTTGCACGAGCATCTGCAAGTGCTGTATAAACTTCAGTTTCGTGAGAAGCATAACCTTTTACAGTATTTACAAGATTTGGAATCAAATCTGCACGGCGTTGTAATTGAGTCTGAATCTGTGCCTCTGCATTTTCAACAGTTGCTTTCTTATCAACAAGTCCGTTATATGTGCTAATAAGACCGCCTACAACAAGAACAACAACGAGTACTACTGCACCTAATGCTATTAATAAACCTTTTTTCTTCACTATAATCACCCTTTACTTTAATATTTTTAATAAATTTTAATCATCAAATCCGTTTGGATTATTGCTTTGCCAACGCCATGAATCTTCACACATTTCGAGAAGTCCGCGTTCAGCTTTCCAACCAAGTTCATTTAATGCTTTCGATGCGTCCGAATAGCAAACATCAAGGTCGCCTGGTCGACGAGGAGCGATTTTGTATTCAATCTTTTGTCCTGATGCCTGTTCAAATGCCTTTACGATATCAAGAACGCTGTATCCGTTACCTGTACCAAGGTTATAAACATTAACTTTTGGCTCGTCTTTAAGGATTTTCTCAACCGCTTTAACATGGCCAAGAGCAAGGTCAACAACGTGAATATAGTCGCGAACACCTGTACCGTCAGGAGTGTTATAATCATCGCCGAAAACATTGAGATATGGCAACTTACCAATAGCAACCTGAGTAATATAAGGCATAAGGTTGTTTGGAATACCATTTGGATTTTCGCCGATTCTACCGCTCTTATGAGCACCGATTGGGTTGAAGTAACGAAGAAGTGTAACGCCCCAATCCTTGTCTGCCTTATGAAAATCATCAAGAATGATTTCAATCATATATTTTGTAGTACCATAAGGATTAGTAGTACCACCTGTTTTCATATCTTCTTTAAGTGGAGAGATATTATTCATACCGTAAACTGTTGCAGATGAACTGAATACGATTTTTTTGCAGTTATACTCTGCCATAACTTCACAAAGTGCTAATGTGCCGCCAATATTGTTATCGTAGTACATTAATGGTTCACGACAACTCTCGCCTACCGCCTTAAGACCTGCAAAGTGAATACAAGCATCAATTTTATGGTCTTCAAAAACCTTTCTCATATTCTCTTTATCACGGATATCATAAGGATAGAATGCGAAATCTTTACCAGTTAACTCCTTTACTCTATCAAGTGATTTTTCGCTTGAATTGTAAAGATTGTCAACGATAACAATCTCATAGCCCGCATTAAGAAGTTCAACACAAGTATGTGAACCGATAAATCCTGCTCCGCCTGTAACTAAAATCTTACTCATACATTATTCTCCTTTTCTAACTTTGTTCCATTGAAATATGTTGAAAGAATTTTCTTATAGTTTGCTTTGTTATTTGCCATATGGTCAGCGCCTGTTTTACTCATACCAACACCTAAGCCGTTACCGTATGTTGTTACAAGGAAATCGCCTGTTGCTTCATTATAATCAACTGTAAAGCAATGTGAAAGAAGTGTTGATGGTGTAAATACTTTTGTACGGAAATCAAGTCCGCTGATTTCTTTACCGCCAACTGTAACTTTTGTAACATAACCAATACTTGAAGAAACAGAAGCATCATGTGCCGCAATATTTACCCACATAATCGGCTCGTCGCCAAGAGTTAAGCTACTGTCAAAATTCAAAAGCAATCCTTTGAACTCGCCCATTGAATATTTACGTTCAACCTTGAAGCTTTCAGATGCAGAATCAGGGTCGCCTGCAATTGCAACAGGTTTAAGGTAAGAATATTCTTTTGAGAAAATGTTTTTAGCATCAGTTGTTTTCTTTGCCGCAGTTTCAAAGTATGGTGTCAATGCGACTTCGCCATCAAAAGTGAGGTATTCGCCGAAAACTGAATCAACTGCAGCTTTTACTTCATCATTGACTGTTTCGCTGATTTTAACGCCATCGATTTCAAAATTAGTATCGCGGTATTTAAGATATGTATAAATTACAACTGCTTGAGCTTTAACCGCTTCAACATTATATCCTTCGCCCATTTCTGTCATTACAAGGCGTGCAAGTGCTTCTTTTGCTTCAATTTCAACACCATTGATTTTCATAACAGTTGGTGCGCCTTTATCAACTTCTGTTTGTGGCTCTGTTGTTGATTCATCGGTGCCTGTTGTTGACTCTGTTGGGTCTTCTGTATTTTTAACCATTTCAATCTTAATTAAGTCAGAAATCATAAAGTCAGAAAGTTTAACTTCTGTTGACTGAGCATTTGTCTGTGGCTCAGTTGTAGTGGTTGTTGTAGTTGTAGTAGTGGTTGTTGTGGTTGTAATATTGAAAATCTTATTAAACACATTTGCAAGTGCACCGTTTTCGCCCTGAACTTTATATACAATTCCAAGGACTGCACAAAGCACAACAATTGCACCTAAAACTGCAGAAATAATAATAATTGATTTTTTATCAATAGGTTTCTTATCTTCATCGGTAATAACGTTTGTATTCTCTGTAATTTCAATACCTACACTCTGAACACCTGCCGCTTTTTCGCCGATAAGTTCAATAAGTTCAACTGCTGCCGCTTCAATAAACGCTTCTTCTGTTTCATCTTCTGACATATAAAGTTTTCTAACAACTGCAGATTCATCATTAGCAACTGCAATACAGATAAACTTTGAATCGTTTGATGTATAAATATCGCTGATTGACGCGCCTATATTTGCCGCAGATAAATCAAGACTTACTTTTGCAAGTTGAGCAGTGTATTCAGTAGCGTTAACATCGCCTTTATCTTCAACATGCGGTGTAAAAACAAACACATCGTCAAATTCGGGAATGTTATCGCCACAACTTTTAAGGACTTCTGAGTTATGAGTACCGTTAACTGCTACTACTGAACCTGATTCTACGATGCGATTAACTGCAATTGCAACTTTCTCGTTATCAAAGAACTTCTTTTCGCCCAAAAATTCATCAGTAGTAGTAACTTCAATATTTTTTGAGAGGAACGGAACAACACCATTTCGTAAGATAAGGTTGATTCTGTCATTATCTATAGGTAACACTAAAATGTACTGTGTGTCATTACCCATACCATAACCTGAATACAAGCCGTCTTTTGATAAGAATACTGTTGCGGGTTCAGGGAATGTTGAAAATGCTTTTCTTTGTGCATCGTCAATTTCTTCATTGCTTTCAAGCATATTGAGAATTGTTGGATTGCTCACAACATCTGTTTCAAATGCTTGAACAAGCGCATTCTTAAGTTTTACATAGTGCTTATTATCAACAGCAGTGATAATAAGTTCATCATTTTCTAACGCATCTTGTAGTGCTTCAAACAAATCACGAAGATTTTCGTATTGTTCAAAAGATACACTTTCGTCAGAATACGGTTTTATACTGCTGACGACTCTTGCCTGATATCTGGCAAAAGGCATAGTCTTGTCAACATTAAGCGACAATAATCTTACTTTCATTTTTTGTACCTCTCTTTTACCCTATATAAACTAAAAATTAACTGAATTTATGGTGTCCAACCAATATCGTCTGAATATGGATTTGTCATGTTCTTCGCATCATACCACGCTTGTGGATACTTTGGTGTTGGATTAATAGACGCTGCACTTACATCAACTGCAGTAGTTTCGTTTTCACGAAGAAGACGACCCATTACAACAAGTCGCGCACTGTCAAACTCATAAGAACAAGTAACAAGTGTTATCAACTTATCATCAGGTTGCACGTTTACATCTGTTTTGAAAATACTTCTTTTTTCAACTTCATCTACAAATCCGTTAAACTTTTCATCAGTTATAAAATCTGTAACTATGAAATTAAAGTATTTACCATTATCATCAACAAGTTTTGCATTAGAAATAAACGCTGCAAATACTTTGAAATAATATGTTTCATACAATGTACTGTATTCAATTATTGGAGACTCTTTATAGCCCTCGAGTGTCTTATATTTATCAAGGTTTGAGAACATAAGACCGTCTGTCATATGGTGGCCATAAATTACGGTATTGTCATCAAGATATCTTGGGTCATTCTTAAAATCAAGATACGGACAACCGTAACGACTTGTTTTACCGTAAAAATCGCGTTTAAGATAATAGTCGTTATCTTTTGACTGAACAACCTGAACATCAAGGTTTGTATTAGCGATTTTAACCCAACCTACTAAATCCTGATTAACCGCATAAAGATATGAATACTTAAGATTCATATTCTCAGGGAATTTAATGTTTGGATATTTTGCGAAAACATCTTGCCATGCTTCAACATACTGATTATCATCAAAATCATCAGTTTCAACAATAATCTCTTTGATTTCTTCTTTTTGTTTTAACTGCGCTTGTCTTTCAATAAACAAATCAGTAAAAGCAAAGCAACAACCGATTATCGTAATAATAGCCGCATCCATAATAAGTTTGCGGATTTTTTCTTTAGTACTGTCTTTTTTAAGCGGAATAAACCCTTTAAAGAAGTCTGAAAAAATCTCATTGAATGTACGAACTTTTTTCTTTTTAGGAGTTGCCACTACCTCTGTTTTTTCTGGTACTTCAGTTTCAGTTGTAGTTTCTTTTTTTACATATTGAGATGTGATATCAACGAATGTTTTTCCGTTTTCAATAATATGTTTTGGTTCATCATCAAGATTTTCGACGATTTCTTCATTCTGACTTGTTTCTTCTGTAAGTTTTTGCTCTATCTGTTCAAAAATATCGTCTTCTATCACGGTTTTAGATTCAGTCTTATGTTCGACTGTTTCTTTAGGCTCATCCATACCCAACTTTTTACGAAGTTCCTCAAAGGAGAGTACTTCGTTATTGTTTTCGTTGTTATTCATTCGTAACTACCTCCTGAGGATACCATTTTTCGTCATTTTTGAAAGGATTTTCAACATTTTTATTGTCATACCACAACTGAGGGTATTTTGGATTTTTATTCACATATGCTTTAGACACATCAACCTCTTCACTTTCGCCCGGTCGCACTGCACGAGCAAGCACTACAAGTCGGGCGTCTGCACGATAAGTTGTTTTACCATATTTATTGACTGTATCAAGAGTTCTGACACAAGTTGAAAGCACAAGCATTTTGTCGTCATCATTAATATCAACGCCAGTTACATAAAGGCGACGTTTATTTACTTCTTCAATAAATCCATTAAAATTCTCGCCATCCATATAAGGATAGATATAGTTGAAAACATAGCCGTTATCTTCACTTGCGTCTGCATTTGTGATGAATACTGCATAGATTTTCCATTTATAATTCTTTTCAAGTGAATTATATTCAAAAACCGGTGTTTTTTTGTAAAAATCTATTTTTTCATATTGGTCAAGCTCTGAAAACATTGTTTTGTCATAACAGTTATGACCATAGATGATTGTGTTTGCATCAAAATCGGTAGGATTGTTACGGTAATCCATAAAGATTGCACCGCGGTAATTGTACTTTTTATCAAAATCATGATTAAGATAATAATCATTGTTTGAGAATTGAACAACGGGATAGTCAATATTAGTGTTTGGTACTTTAATCCAGCCCACTGTATCCGTATTGACTTTTACCACAGATGAATAATCGGGTTTTTGCTCAACTTCCTTTGATTCGTCCGTAACAAGATTTTGAATCTGTTCATAATAATCACGATTATTTTTAATATCAATAAAGTGTTTGATAACAAGTGATGCAGAAAAAATGAAAATGATGACGAGAATAACAAGTATTATAACTTGAATCACACTCATTTTTCTTTTTTTCATATCACTCACCTACCAAATTTAAAATCATTTTAAGTGCTTCATCAGATGCACTTTTTCTGTTGTTTTCTCTAATGTTTTCTGTAAAAGTATTGTTAAGTTGTTTTACCGTTGTGTTTTTGCCATTTGAAACTGCAAGAAAAATAAGTCCCACAGGCTTTTGAGTATTGTCGGAATTGGGTCCTGCTATTCCTGAAACGGAAACTGCAATATCCGCACCTGAAATCTTCAAAACACCTTTTACCATTTCACGCACAGTTTGTTCACTAACCGCACCATAAGTTTCAAGCGTTTTGTGTTGGACTCCAAGCACCTTCTCTTTAATTTCGTTACTATAGCTTACAATACCGCAATTAAAGACTGAAGATGAGCCGCTTACATCTGTTATTCTTTTTGCAATGAGACCGCCTGTGCAAGACTCAGTAGTTGCAAGCACAAGACCTTTTTCATTTAAGGTTTTAACAACCTTTTCTTCAAGTGTCATTATTAATCTACCTTAGAAACAAATATTTTTAATAGTTGTATTTTCGATTGCTCGTTCAATAAGTGCTTCAACATCCAATGCCTTTTCTGCATTTTCAAGGACAGAAATCTGTGGTTTTGTCTTAGGGTGTTTTGGTGTAAACACTGTGCAACAATCTTCATAAGGCTCAATTGAAATATCAAATGTATCAATTTTTCTTGAGACCTTAATAATTTCATCTTTATCAAGACCAATCAGAGGTCTAAAAACAGGCATCTCGACTACTGCATCAGTACAAGCGAGTGCATTGAGCGTCTGACTTGCAACCTGACCAAGACTTTCGCCTGTTATGAGTGCTTTGCTATCTTCTTTTTCTGCTATGCGTTGTGCTATTCTCATCATAAAACGACGCATAATAAGAGTGAATAAATCTTCAGGGCATTTATCACGGATTTCTTCTTGAATTTCTGTAAAACCAACTGTGAAAAGTGTGATATTACCGCTATATCTTGAAACCTGACGAAGAAGATTATGAACTTTTTCTTCAGATTGAGGAGAAGTATATGGTGGAGATGCAAAATGAATTGCATTAAGCACAAGACCGCGTTTTGCCATCATATATGCGGCAACAGGACTATCAATACCGCCTGAAATAAGAATAGATGATTTACCTGCTGTGCCTGTAGGCATACCGCCCGCACCTTTTGTCTGATTGCCACGGATAAACGCAAACTTTTCACGAATTTCGATAGTTACAAGAATATCAGGGTTTTTAACGTCAACTTTCAAGTGGGGAAATTTGCTTAAAATAGCACCGCCAACTTCAGCTGAAATTTCAGGAGATTTAAGCGGAAATTTTTTATCTGAACGTTTACCTTCAACCTTGAAAGTTTTTGCATTTTTGAGTTGTTCTGCGAGATATTCAGGTGCTTTTTCAAGTATTACATTCATATCTTTTTCGACCTGCAAAGCACGGGAATATGCTGCAATACCGAATACACGACTTATTCTGTCGCTTACTTCGTCCATATCAATAAAATCGTCCATAGGAACTACCGCAACAGTTGACTGTTCTTTTCTGTATTCAAATTCGCCAAGTGGTTTAATTCTTTTGCGAATATTCTTAATTAAAATATCTTCGAATGTTGAACGGTTAAGACCTTTAAGTGCCAACTCACCGTTTTTAATCAATATGATTTCTTTCATTTTTATCTCCTAATATCATCGTCTTACACGTTTAATAGTTTCCGTAAGACCATTATACAATAAATCCATATCATTTTCTGTGGTATTTTTTGACAAACTTATACGGATTGCACTGTCAATACCTTTTGGCGATACTCCCATAGCAGTCAACACATCACTTCGGTGGCCTTTAGCACAAGCTGAGCCAGCAGAAACACAGATACCCATTGACGAAAGTGAATTAAGCATTACCTGAGATGGTACACCTTCAACTGAAATATTGATAATATATGGAAGTGCATCTTCTGGGGAATTCACATAAACTTTTTCGAGTGTTGAAATTTTATCGACAAAGTAATCTCTTACTTTTGTTACTTCTGTAAGGTTTTTACTTACATTACCGATATCATTAACTGCTTCGCCGAATGCACAGATTGCAGGCATTGCTTCCGTACCTGAAATCAAGCCGTTTTCTTGCCCCCCGCCCAAAATGCTTGGTAACACACGAATACTATTGCTCACATATAAAGCGCCGGCACCTTTTATGCCGTGTATTTTATGGGCACTCATACTCATTAAATCTATACCTAATTTTTTAGGTTTTAAGTCAATTTTACCAAATGCCTGAACCGCATCACAATGAAAATATGCTTTAGATTTATTATCTTTTATGATTCCTTTTATTTTTGAAATGTCTTGAATTGAGCCGACCTCATTATTAACTGCCATAATGCTAACAAGAATTGTATTTTCATCAACAGCATTTGACAAGTCCTCAAGATTGATTTTGCCGTTACTATCGGGTTTTAAGTAAACAGCTTCAAAACCTTGTTCAGAGAGCATTTCAAAATGTTTTATTACGCTTGGGTGTTCAAGTAATGTAGTGATAACTTTTTTACCTTCACGACGCTTGGCTTTCGCAGTACCCAATATTGCAGTATTGTTGGCAACTGTACCACTTGGTGTGAAAAATATTTCATTTGGCTGACAAGAAAGAAATGTTGACACAGTTTTTCGTGCATTATCTAATTCTTTCTTTGCATTAAATCCACAAAAGTGAAGTGATGAGGGATTACCGAAGTTTTCTGTCATCATTTCAAGTGCTTTTTTTACCGCTTTTTCACAAGGTTTTGTTGTTGCACTATTGTCAAGATAAACCATTACGATACTGCTCCCCCATTTTGCATAATAAATCAAAATAATTATACTACAAAATCTCTTATTTGGCAAATAAAAAATCACGATTTTTAGGGTATATTTTTGAATTTTTTGTTAACAATATCATCAAACTTACAAAGGAGTGGAAAATATGCATAAAAATACCACTTTTTCCCGTGGAAAGATACGACTTATATTATATACCATAACCGTTATAACCGTGCTTGGAATTTTTGGAATTGTGCAGACTGTTAAACTTACTAAAGCACAAAGAGAAGTGTTAATCACAAATCAAATGGCACTTGTTTCTCTTGACGAAAATCTTAATAATATTGGCACAAACCTCGAAAAAGTTATGTACTCAAGCACACCTACTATGCTTTCAAAATTAGCGGCAGAATTATGGCGCGAATCATCCGGTGCTAAAAACAGTCTTTCTATATTGCCGTCAAGCGATACTCAACTTGCAAACACATATAAATTCTTATCACAAGTTGGCGAATTTGTAATGGCATTAGGGCGAAAATGTGCGAATGGCGAAGAGTTAAGTGAAAAAGAGCGAGAACAGCTTGCTAATCTTTATGAATATTGCAACTCATTAAGCGAGCAAGTAAACCAAATGTGTTATGAACTTGAAAACGGAACTTTTTCATTTGATAAACAAGACTCAACACTATTAGAAAAGAGTAGTAACACTGTATCCATAAACAACAGTTTTGACGATGTTGAACAATCGCTTTCAGATTTGCCTTCACTTATTTATGATGGGCCTTTTTCAGACCACATTGAACAAGGAACTCCCCTTTTATTAAAAGGCAAAAAAGAAATTAAGCAAGAAGATGCGTTGAAAATTTCAGAAAAAATATGCAGTAATGAAAAGGGTTCGTTGGAGTACTCATACGACGAAGATGGCGACATTCCCTGTTATGTATTTAAAAGTGATAACTGCACTGTAGCAATTACCAAAATCGGCGGATTCCCCTTATATATGATAAATTCAAAATTCGCAGGCGAAATTGAAATCAAGCAAGATGAAGCAGTTAGAAATGCGAAAAAATATCTTGAAAAAATTGGTTTTGAAAATTTAAAAGAGAGTTACTATTTTACAGATGACGGAATATGCACCGTAAACTTTGCATGTGATGATAAAGGAGTAATAATTTACCCAGATTTAATCAAAGTAAGTGTAAGTCTTGAAACTGGCGAAGTGCTATCTTTTGACGCTACAGGTTATGTTCATAATCATCATGAAAGAAATCCTTTCAATCCCAAGTTGACTGAAGCCCAAGCATCAGAAAAGCTCAATGATTCTCTTAAAATTTTAAGTAGTCAGGTTTGTATAATTCCTACCGAGTGGAAAACAGAACAATACTGTTATGAATTCCATTGTAAGACAGAAAATGGTCAGGAAATACTCGTTTATGTTGATTGTGATACAGGCGAAGAAAATAACATTCTTATTTTGCTTTACAGTGATGGCGGAGTGCTTACAAAATAGTATAAACCGCATATTCTTGTGAAATAATAATAACACCACTTTTAAGGAGGGATTACAATGAAAAAAACAGCACTTGTTATGGTTATGTTAACTGCTTTGATTTGTGTTTTCTTTGTCGGTTGCAAGAGCACCGAAGATGGTAAAGTAAGCGACACAAACGCAAGTTCAAGTACAAGCACAACATCTACTACAAACAAGACAAACGGCACAACAAACAATAATACAACTAACAACAATAACAACATGGGTAATGACATCAGTAATGGTGTAAGTAATGCAGGTAACGCTGTTGGCGATGTTGTTGACGGTGCAGGCGAAGCCGCATCTGATATCGGCAAAGGTCTTGGCAACGGAATCAGAGATATTATGGGCTAAAAGATAAAGCTGATGTAAATTAATACATCAGCTTTGTTTTTACATATTCTGTTTTTGTCTTTTTTCCATTTGCTTCCAATTAATAAAACCATACATATCATTTACGAAAAACACAACGAAACAAATTACAACTGACAAATATGATATATCAGTTATTGATGCTAACACCCATAAAACAATCAATACTAAATCATTAAAGGCATAAGCGAGAGCAAAATATGGACTGCGTTTGAATGTCAGATAAACCGCAAGAAAACTTGTTGTAATTGAAATTGTGCTAGGTATTATATTTGCGGTATTGAAGTATTTTAAAATGAAATAAAATACAATTGTAACGACTGCAGAAAGCACAAACATAAACACAAGTTCTTTTTTTGATAATTTATTAACTTTCACTTCTGCTTTACCTTTTTGATAAGGATTTTTAAGCCAAGAAATCAATGCAAAAAAAGCCATTGGAAAAGTCATACCAAGATATGTAATCATTTCTCCATAATAAGCGTATTCATAGGAAATAATAGCATATAAAAGACCGAAAACCATTGTTAATAATTGACCTATCGGATTACCTTTTGCATTAAAAATCAAAAATGTTGCACCGATTAATGACGCCAAAAGAGTTAAATAGTTTTCACGGTCAAAAACACAGAATGAAGCGAGTATTAAAAGTACCGATGAAGTCCATAATCCTATTTCAAATTTTGTAAAATAGTTAAGTAATCTTTTCATAAAAATCTCCAAAAAAATAACATTCACGGTATATCTTCTAAGACCTAACGATATACCTGTGAATGCTAGTTTGCATCACACTACCCGGTGGCAGTAAATATTTAATTTTGATAATTTATTTGTTGTTCACTCACAAGATTATATATCAAAAGTTCATTTGTGTCAAGATTTTCATTATTCATGCTGACTGCTGAAATCTGACTGTTTTCATAGGTTGTATAGTAATAAATGCCCTTATCAGTATTACAACAAGAAGCATAAATTGTTGTCATAAAACCATCGCCCGCTCTTACAGTTCCTCTTGTTTGTGAAACCGTATCAAGAATATGAAAAAACTGACTTATACTTTCGTTTTCACTCTTTCCGCAAACAGAATTAAGTCGTGTAAAAACCGCTCTTACAAATCGGGACATTGACGAATTATCGCCCGGGAGTCCGAGAGCTCCCATACCCCTACTGTATTTATTAAAATCAAAGCCCTCTGCAAATCTTGTTTCAGGCTCTTCGCGAGTTAAGCTCATATAATTATTTAGATTAAAAATCTGTGTTTGGAAATCAGGATTATTAGTCAACACACTTACTGGGTTATAGTAAATTTTCAAGCCCTCATCAACACACTCAACTGTAATTGAGGAATCTCTGTCAGAAATCATCCAATGAAGCGGCGTTGACTTGAAATCGTCATTAAAATCTGCAGAGATAATGTTTGTGTTGTATAACAACTCTTTTGATTCTTCTACGCTTTCGCATTTACTTAATACCCAAGGAATAAGCTCAAATGGGCAAATATTATTCTTTTGATGGTCAAAGTCTTTATATACGGTTTTATCGGGAAAATTAAGCCCCGCTATTGAAAGACCTTTCTCATTTGTTGCCTCATAATATAGCGGATAGTCATCAACTACTGTTGCCATACCAATAATGGCATAGTGCTGATTTATTGGCTTTTGATAGCGAAATTCAAATGGATATTCTCTTGGAGTTATTACTACTTTTTCATCGTAGTGATATTCCAAATCAAGTGTTCTGCCAAAATAATGGTCTTTTGATAAAAATGAAATTGAAGTACACATATTTAACCTCTCCTTTTGATTAGTATGTGTACTTCAAATGTTTTTATTTCGTTAATGATTTAATTGTAATTTCGTTTGCAAAGAAAATTAAAACGCAAAGCGCCAACAACACGAATGGCATAATATTAAAGGTAGTTGCAGTTGCTACAAACCCAAATATTAATTGAATTGCAAAACCTATACCATAAGCACCACCCATATGGAAGCCGGTAATATCAGCAGAGTATTCTGTACCAAATCTGTCAGGGACACTATGTAACACGCTTGGGAATATTGGACCAAAGCCAATACCGATAAGAAGCAGACCAAAGAAAGAAATCTCGCCTAATGGTAAAGCCAATAAAATCATACCTACACCCGAAACAGCAATACCACCACGAATCATTGTGTTGTCAGATGTTTTTATTGAAATAAAGCCGGAAATTATTCGTCCTATCATTATTCCACAAAAATACAATGAAATCCATTTTGCAGCCTCATCTGGTTGTAAAGCATAAACATTTACAAGGTATGATGCACCCCAAGTGCCAATTGTAAATTCCATACTGCAATAAAGACCTTGAGAAAGTATGCTTGTTGCAACACCTTTGATTCTTAATATCTCAATAAGACTTTTTTGTTGTTCTGTTGAGTCCTCCTGCGAAAAGTTTTCTTTAACAATTTTCCATTTATTAAGCGTTAAAGCGATAATTATGCCGATTGACAACTGCAAAAGTGCAACTACACGATAGCCATTTCTCCAAGAGCCTGTATCTGTTGATAAAAATGCTGACATAATAAGAGGACTAATTGTAACACCTACACCCCAACAAGCGTGTAACCAGTTCATATGTTGTGATTTATAGTGAAGTGATACGAAATTATTAAGTGCTGTATCAATAACACCTGCCCCATAGCCCAAAACAACTGCACCAAGCATCATTATAACAATATTAGGCGCAAAGCTCATAATAAACAGACCTACAACCGTAAGCATTGTTGAAATAAGCGTAACTTTACCGGTGCCAAATTTTCTTATAAGCTTACCTGAAATAAAACTGACGCCCCCTGTACAAGCACCTGTTATAATACCATAAAAGGACGCAAAACTTTCATTTATTCCATAATCAAGATGAATTACAGGCCACGAAGCGCCAAACAAAGAGTCAGGCAGCCCTAAAGAAATAAACACTATATAAATTACTACAAGTAGCAGAGTCATAATGCACCTCAAAAAAGTTTTTATGTATTTTAACATAATCTTATTTTATAATCAATAGTACAAAAAATATATAATAATTTATACAAAAATGTCAACATTCCACGTTGAATTAGCAATCAATATGTTCTATAATAGTTGCATTACAATTATGGAGAATTAATATGAAAACTATTGTTCCAAATTATTATGAAAAGTTTCATTGTATTTCAGATAAATGCGAGCACAGTTGTTGCATTGGTTGGGAAATTGATATTGATGACACTACTCTTGCAAAATATAAAAAAATAAAAACTGACTTTGGAAAAAAGTTAAATAATAATATTATTTTTAATGATGATTGTGCTTATTTTAAGTTAACAGATAAAGAACGTTGTCCTTTTCTTAATGAAAACAATTTATGCGAGATAATACTTAACCTTGGCGAGAATTCACTATGCCAAATTTGTAACGACCATCCCAGATTCAAGAATTTTTTTGGCGATAGAATTGAAATAGGCTTAGGTCTTACCTGCGAAGAAGTTTCACGAATCATTGTAAACGAAAGTGAATCTTTTGAATTAGTTGAAATTGATGACACAGATGAAATATCGACCATTTATGAAGATGAAATCGAATTCTTTGATTTAAGAAACGAGATTTTTCATATCATAAATAATGAGCGGAATTTTCAGTCTATTGTAAAAAAACTACTTGATAGATTCAATATAAAACTCCCTCAAAAAACAATTTGTGAATGGGTTGACATTTATGCAAAACTTGAAATGCTTGATAATAATTGGGGCGTTTTGTTAAATGAATTAAAATCGCAAGAAGGTACACTTTTCTCACTCCGCCAAGATAACAACAACGCATTAAAAAATCTGCTTATTTATTTTATATACCGTCATTTAAGCGAATCAGTTTATGACGGAAAGTTCGAAGGAAGACTACTATTTGCAATACTTAGTTGCTATATAATTTCTGCATTGTGTAATGAAACACATAAAATTGAAGAAATAGCACGAATGTATTCTTCAGAAATTGAGTATTCCGACGAAAACCTAACAACATTAATCAATTTATTACAAGAAGAAAACCTTGAGATATAAATCCCAAGGTTTTTTAGTTATTTAAAACAGATTTAAGAATTGCACGGGAGTCAGCAATTGAAACTTTGCCATCGCCATTAATATCGGCTGCAAGAATTTGGGTATCGTTCAATGTGTAACTGCCTACAACTGCTTTTAATGCAAGTCGAGCATCAATTATTGATATTTTGCCATCACTGTTAATATCGCATAAAACAAATTTAAGTTCAGCTGAGTCAATAGCTTTTCGTATCTTATCGACATGACTATCAAGCAAATCTTGTTGTGCAAGATTAAGGCCTGAAATATTAATGCTTAAAAGCTGTTCAACGCTATCAAACGCACCATCTTTATAAATTGACTTATCAATACTATTATAAAATGTTACAATTTCGTTATATTCTGTGTAATCTGCCTCACGATACTCACAGGCATTTTCAATACAGTTAGTTGTAATCGTGTTTATGTTTGTACCATCGTTGCTTGTTATTACACAATAATACGCGGTAGCATTGTCTTCACGTGATGGTTCGTAATAATAGTTTCTTGCACCCTCAATAAGGGTTCCACCTTCATTTGATAGTGTATCATTTTTATACCACTGATATTTACAATTAAAGCCAAGTGCATAAACAATAATAAATCGGTCTTCAGTATCTACCTTTTCTTCAAGGTCGTAAACTATTGCAGGGACGGTTGAGAATTGTTTATTGTTATTTTTCGCAAATTCTTCAGCGTAAGTACCAGTATAGCCATACACAATAAAATCAGTTGACGGAATTGTGGCAGAAATTGATGAAAGTGAAGTTGGTGCAACAAAACCCTTGAGTGTTTGCGGAAGACTCTTGATTGTTTTTACATTATCTAACTGCAAATACTCTATTGAAGAATTATCAAGCGCAGTTCTGTTAATGGTTTCTACTGACGGCAACCACAAAGACAAAAGTTTTGGACACTTTGAAAAACTGTTATTAGTAAGTGTTTTCAATACAGGCATATAAATAATCTGCAACTCAGGACAATTTTCAAATGCAGAAGTACCTACTGTTGTAACATTCGCAAGTGAAACAAGCGAGAGTTCTTGATTATTTGCAAAAGTCGAATTACCTATTGATTTAACTTTTTTGAATGAAACATATTCTAAACCGGTATTACTAAAACAACTTGCGCCAAGAGTTTCAGCATCAGAAATGTCAATTTGCTTAAGAGAAACACAATCCATAAAAGCATTATTTGCAATGTTTTTCGCATATGGAACACTAGCAGATACTAGTTTTGAACAACCTCTGAATACACCTGAAGACAAAAAGGTAATGTTAGGAATGCTTACCTTTTCTATATCAGTAAAACTAAATGCCTCATTGCCTAAAGTTGTCAGATTTTCATTAACTAATTCAGTTATACCTGATGCACCTGTAAACGCGTTCGCCTGAATTGTTGCCACATTCTGCAGATTAACATCTTTAAGATTTTTGCAGTTTTCAAAGGCATTCGCACCAATACTAATCATTTGTTCAAATGGGAAATTCTCTATAGAACTATTAGCAAAAGCACTTTTTTCAACATAAGAAAGACCTTTACCTGAAACGGATTGAATAGAAGAACAATTCATAAATGCTTCGCCGTAAATCTTTGTTGCTGTTTCAGGTAACACAACAGAACGGATTTGGGCATTATCTTTAAATGCACCATTGTATATACCTTTTACGGTAATACCACGGATTGTACGCGGAATTACCAAATCGGTTTCCGAACCAAAATACCCTTGAATCAAGCCTACATTATTAATATCGTAGGCATCTGCTTCAGTATTATTTGCTCTTTTATACTCTTTCTTTACAATATTACTGAACATTTTACCATCAGAAATTGCAACTGCGTATATTGTTGTGTCAAGAGAAATTGTCAGTGATTTTTTATATAGTTCGCCGGTAATAAAGTTTACAACAACATTTTCTTTATCACTTATTAAATAATAAATTTTTGCTCCCTTTTCAGGACAAGAAATTGTAAGAGTAAAACTGTTATTGAATGTACAGCTGTCAATATTAAAAACAGGTTCAGCAGTTCTTGGCTTTTTTTCTAACAAATACTTAAGATAAAGAATACCTGCTCCAAAATGGTTTTGCCCATCAAGTTCGTCCATTTCGATTGCATAGTCACGTAGCATTTGTTCGGCTTCTTTTGCATTTTTTTCAGGGAATAATGAATATACAATTGCTAGACCAGCCGCAACCTGAGGCGCTGACATAGATGTACCACTCAACTTAATATATTTATTATTCAGATAACTACTCTCAATATCTGTACCAGGAGCAGCAATATCAATAGGCCCGTTATAATTTGAAAATGAAGCAAGTTGATTGTTTGATGTAGTCGCACTTACAGTAAATGCAGAGTCAATACACGCAGGAGAAACATACTCTTTCGATAAATCTTTCTTATCATTACCTGCAGAAACTACAACATTAACATCGTTAGCCACTGCATTATTAACAGAGTCTGTCATCATCTGAAATTCGCCATCAGAAGCAATACTCATATTAATAATATCAGCACCTTCAGCAACTGCCAAATCAATAGCTATCGCAATAACGCTTTCGGAGCCCTTACCTTTATTATTAAGAACTTTATACGGTTTAATTTTCACATTGCTTAACGTATTATCAACAATTATACCCGCAACATGTGTACCATGTCCATAATCGTCTTCAACACTATTTTTTTCGCCTGTATTACTTAAATTCACAGTACTTTCAATGAGGCGGTCTTCGAAAATTTCGTGGTCAGTATCAACACCACTATCAAGCACAGCAACCTGAATATAGTCATCTTTTATATTTTTTGCCAATTCTTCTTTAATATCTTCAAAGCCAATCTTATCTGATGCCCATGACGTAACTTTGTCAGTAATCTCATAGATTTCCTCTTTTTCTTCATTATCTATAAAATCTTTAACATCATCGACAACATCTCCAACCGAATCCTTTACATCATCAACAACATCTTCAATCTGCATTTTCATTATGTAATCCGGCTCAACATAATCAATATAATCAAGCGCTGAATAATAATCATACGCATTCTGAGTTGCTTTTATTGATTCGTATTGAAGAATATATAAATCACGATAACCACTTACGCAGTCAATCGCACCCTGCAAATCAATCTTCTTATTTGATTTTACAACAAGACGTTTTGACGCAAAAGCTCCTGCCGGAAGATGCGAGTATTTATCTTCGTCAGCATTAAGTCCTGAACTGTAGAATTGTTGAACAGACACACTCTCACTTGTTGTCGCATCAACATCTTTGTCGTATTCACGAACCATATCCACAAGGTTTTGAGCAAAGGAGTTTAGTCCGTTATCTTTTGACGCAATTGCAAATGCAACAACACCGTCAGCAACAGACATAAATGCAATTATGAGAGAGATTATTAACGATAAAAACTTTCTCATATACTCCTCCACACTAAAATAATAAACATTTTGTTTATTATAAAACATTGAGTTGCTGATTTCAATAGTTTTTGAGATATAGTACACATATAATAAAAGGTGTCTATAAACGGGAATAATCCGTACATCGCATTATGAAATACGGATTATTTTTGTTAATAATAGAAATATTTATAGAATGTCGGATACTCATTGAGAAGGTGTTTAAGATTTGTTCTTTTGCTTGAACCAGGGTCATTAATTGTAAATCCAGATGCAGTTAATGTATTGCCACCTGAATAGCCCGTAATAACAACCCAATGCTGAGTGCCTGAAGATTTTTTTGCACCAAAGAGTACCGGTTTACCTTCTTTAAGTTTTTGATGAATTTTGCTTAAGTATCCACTACTACTTGTAACTGCTTTAAAATGACTTGGCCAATACACATTACCGGTTGACGAATAACTTAACTTTTTTGACATAGTATCAGGATAAATCGTTGTGCCAGTACGATAAGATTCCATCATAGCAATTGCAGTTGTTACACAACCAATTTGCGCAATAGTTTTACCTGATGTGCCGATTTTCACATTAGCCCAACGAGAGTCAGTCTGCTTGAAGCTTGGTACACTCAATGAGATTTTTGGATAATTTGCTGATGTTGTATTTGTTGACAAGTACTGACTACTCACATATCCTGTTTTTGTACCGTTATAAAGGATTTTACTCCAACCATTTGTAGTTGAAAGAATGATTACCATCTCCCCTTTTGATACTGAATCTTTTACAGCGTAATTTGTTCCTGCACCACTTCTTACATTAAGTGAAGTTGACTGTGTTTTAACAGTTGCGGTTTTACCTGAATCAAGTTTGATATAATTACTATGACAATATCCATATTTACCATCTGCATACTCAACATAATACCAATCTCCTGGCCGCGAAATTAAAGTTATATATGAGTTTCGTAGTAAAGTTGCAACTACCGTACTACTCGTTGAAGCGGATTTTCGTACATTGAGGACTCCACTTGAAATTGACACTATACCTGCTTGTGAAGTAAGGGTTACACCATAAGATTTGATTGGTATTACCAATATAGATAAAGTAATAATAAGCGTTAAGATTACTGATATTATTCTTTTCATAAGTTGCCTCCTTTTCTGCATATATGCATACACAGTATAACAAAGGCTTTTATTCTTGTTAATACTCCAAATCTTGTTAAGGAAATATGTGGTTTTTCTCTTGAAATAATTACCATATCATTATATAATTTCACTGTACTTTATAACTTCGAGAGGGACTATTATGCACTTATTAAAAGTTGATAAATCACATTATGTTGGACAAGCCGACCCATATATTCTTAAAAGTAACGGCAGATATTATATTTATGTTACAGGTCACGATGCAATTTATGCTTATCATTCAGACAACCTTTTTGATGGTTGGGAATATTACGGCGTTGTTATGACAGTACCAAATCACGATTCATTCTGGGCACCAAGCGTTATAGAACTCGACGGCAAGTTTTATATGTACAATTCAATTGAGATTTATAACGACACACCTGACAAAGGCGGACACAGAGGCGCTATGCACGTATCAGTTGCTGGCAACCCACTTGGACCATTTACTGATACAAAGCAGATTTTACATCCATTCTCAATTGACTCACACATTGTAAAAAATGAAGCAGGACTTTTCCTTTTCTATTCTGCAAACAGATTTGAGGGCGAGCGAATCGGCACTTGCATTTATGTTGACAAGATGCTTGACCCATTTACACCTGCAGGAAATCCTGTTTTAGTTGTTGAGCCGACACTTGACGAAGATATTTATCGCAAAGACCGATACAAAAAAGGTCAGCATTGGCATACTATTGAGGGTGCTTTCTACTTCAAAGAGGGCAATTGGCATTATCTTATGTATTCAGGCAACTGCTTTGAACAACCTACATATTACATTGGTTATGCAAGAGCAAAAACTGACGAAACTGACCTTACAAAGATTAAGTTTGAGAAATATCCTGATGACAATACATATCATCCTATACTTAAAGCCAATGAATTTGAAGAAGGCACAGGACATCACTCAATGATTAAAGAAGATGGACAATGGTATGCAATTTATCACGCTAGAGACTATGATGATGGCTTGAACGCAAGTGCTTTTGATGCTAGAAATGCTAGAATCTGTAAAATCCACGTTAAAGACGGAATAATTACAGCAGAGAGATATAAAGACCATATATGATGTATTAATTTCAGAATTATACTAAAAAAGCAGTAGGTTTTTACCTACTGTTTTTTGTTGACAATAGTATATTGTTTTGATAAAATATGTTAGTAATTTTGGAGATGTACCCAAGTGGTTGAAGGGTCCGCACTCGAAATCTTCTTCGCCAAACGGAAGTCAATCTTCCAAAAAGCCTTTAACTGTGCGGTTTTCGGGCATTCCATCGTTTCTAAAACAACCCCAGTTCTAACGGGAATTCTAATACAACTGAATATTGCGTTAATCTCGGTATGCCGAGTTAACATATACGGAGAGGTATCGAAGTGGTCATAACGGGGCTGACTCGAAATTTTTTGTAGAGTTGGCTGTTTCCTCCGCTTAAAAAGCCCATAATTTCAGGCTTTTCTTCGGTTCGAAAATTAAATATTTTGTTGTTCTTTCCGTCAGTTCTTTCCAAAAGTTTTCGAAAGAAATGCGGAATCACATACACGGAGAGTTGTCCGAGTGGTCGAAGGTGCAGCACTCGAAATTCTCCGAAGCTTAGGCGTTTTCATCCCCTCGAAATCCTTGCTTTACCAGGGATATCGAAACATTAAAATCGAATATTTTTTCCTGTTCTCTCCTGTAGTTCTCTCCAAATCGTTTTCGAATGAGAAAAACTACAGTTTAGAAGATACACGGAGAGTTATCGAAGTGGTCATAACGAGCTCGACTCGAAATCGAGTTGCGAGTGAAATCGCACGAGGGTTCGAATCCCTCACTCTCCGCCAAAAAGTCCAGTAAACAAGCGGGTTTGCTGGACTTTCTTTTTTGCTTTTTAAAAAGCAAGTGGTCAGAGAGTACAACATTTTTTGCACACCCTAATTTGAAGTACCGTTGCTCCATCTACTCGTGAAACCGCCTGCTTCGGGCAATTGCAATCCGCTTTCCATTGCCTGAGCCGAAGTGATCTTTGCACTATAATCCAAATGAGCATAAATATTTGCCGTTGTTGAAAAATCCGAGTGACCAAGCCATTCCTGAATATGCTTGAGTGGTACGCCGTTTGCCAGCAGTAGTGATGCACAGCTATGACGAAGGTCGTGGAAACGCATACGGCGCAGTCCCTTCTTTTCGAGAATTTCAGGGAAACGTGTGGTCAGATAGTTAGCCTTCATTCTTTCTCCCATTTCATCCACGAACACGTAGCCGTCGTATTGATAGTTGTAGCAATTGCCGCAGACCTTTTTGTTTAGCTCCTGCGCTTCCTTGACTTGCATAAAATATTCTTTAAAACTGCCGATCAGCGGAAGTGTTCTCAAACTCGATTTTGTTTTTGCGGATTCCTTTTCAATTTCCTGACACTTACCGTCCAAATTGATGGTGGTTACGGTTCGCTTAATGGAAATCGTTCCTCGTTCAAAATCAATGGCATCCCATTTCAGTCCCAGTACTTCACCACGGCGCAGTCCATAAAATGCCGCCACCAAAACGGGAAGTTCCAACTTTGTTCCCTTGAGTGCTTCAAACATTTTCTGCGTTTCCTCCGCCGATAAAAACACCGGCTGAAAATCGTTCTTCTTGGGGCGGTCCACTTTGGACGCCACGTTTTGAATGACCATATCTGTTTTCACGGCATATTTAAGGGCAGAGTGAATGATAGCGTGATAGTGAATGACGGTGTTCGGTTTCACCACCTTGAGCTTTTCGGAATAGAAACTTTGAACGTGCCTTGCTTCCAGTTCACGAAGTGTCAACTTCTTTTGACGGAAGTACGGCTCAATAGAACTTTTAATAAGTCCCACATATGAGCTGTAAGTAGCGATTGCCAAACGTCCCTTTGCAATCTCAAGCCATTCAAGCAGATAATCAGCGAACAGCATATCGGCACTTAGATCGCCTTCTTCGACGGGAACGATAAACTCGCTTCGGATCTTTGAAAGCTCCACCTGAGCTTTGCGCTTGTTTCCCTTTTCGGGCAGTCCGAGGGGAACCCATTTTGTTTGTCTTTTTTCGCCGCTATTCCAACTGAGTACGGCGTAATAATAACCTTTTTTAATTTGCAGATGTCCTGCTACCATTTTATTTTCCTCCTATAAAATTTAGATTAGCACGCAGAACGAACTCCAAACCGACAGCACTATTATACCGCAGGTTTGGAGTTCTCTCCATTGTGCGAATTGTTACGCCGCAAACACTTTGGTTCGAATCAGCGTGCGTCTCGGTTTCGGTCTCGCTGTCGCTTCAAGAGCTCCAAACCTTTGACAATATCTTTTTTGATTTGCTCGTCCGTATAGTTCGGCGGAAAGTATTTTCTGAGGTCATCACGCCTCAGCTTGATTTGTTCTTGCTGATTTGGTTTTTCCTCCGACATAATCTCGTAAATCGCATTTTGGTCGAGCAAACCTTCCTGCGATAACTTCTTAAGCCGTATGCTCTGTGCGTGAGACGGTGTGCAGTCGTTGAGATTCATCGCATCGAGCAGTACAAGCTGTTCCGAATGCTCCAAGTAGGAGATCTCCACGGCGGGACTGAAAGCAATTTTGTTTTCATCTACCATCGTGAGCAGTTCGGGGATCAAGTAGGTCAAGCGGATATATCTCTGTATTTGTGTTTCGCTTGTTTTGGCATCTGCCGCTACAATGCTTCGTGATAACAACTTCTGTCCAACTTGGACAGAAGTAATACCTTGATGATTTAGAGCATCAAGCTTCATCTTGTAAGCGAAGGCTTTTTCGCTGGGCAAGATTGTTTCTCTCTGTAGGTTGGCATCTACCATTGCGATCACCGCTTCATCGTCGGACATCTCACGGACAATGACAGGCATTGTTTCCAAACCCAACACCTGACACGCCGCAAGCCGTCTATGTCCTGAGATCAGCTCGTATCCGCCCTCAGGTATTGGTCGGGCAAGTGCCGGAGTGATTGCACCTACCTTGCGGATGCTTTCAATCATTCGCTCCATCTCCTCATTGTTCAGAATTTTGAAGGGGTGGTCTTTGAACGGATGAAGCTCGGCAAGGGATATGTTTTGTACTTTCTCAAGCTTTGCATCGTCCCGCATTTCTTGTGTAGTAAAAATATCGTCGTAAGACGGTAAAGTAAAAAACGATTTTCGTTTTGTCATAGTCTTTCATTCCTTTCTTATTTCCATCTGAGATTGCTTTGCTGAGGTCGTAGGAAGGTGGCTTCAACATCAGCTTGAAACTGATGCCAACGCAAAGCTTCGGTTTTTAACATCGGTGCATCAACAAATCCGAGTGCGTGCGCTTTCACCGCAAGCTGATTGATGTTGTTACCAATGGCAGACAGCTTTCGCATCGCTTCATAGAAGTTACCGTCCGGTTTTTCTCTCGGCTCATAGCCACGGATCATTAAGCGAATCACCGCTGTTTCCGATATTCCTGCAAGCTCCGCCTTTCTTTTAAGCTCTGCCACCTCTTGAGGTGAGAGCCAAAACTGTTTCTTTATTCTTTTGTTCATAATCGTTCCTTTCCGAGAGAGGTTTTAGGAGACATCCTAACGAGTTTTTACTGTTTGGGAGTACAAACAGTCTGCTCGCTACGATAGCGCAGCCTAAAACCTCCGCTCCGTTTTTCTTATTTCAGTAGGTCCTCTATCACGCTTAGTCGATAGAGGATTTCACTTTTTTCAAGGGAGTTTAAATCCTTTTTGAGCTGCCTTACCAGTCGAAAAGTCTTGTAGATTTTCTCATCGGTTGCGGCTTTTACGTTCTTTCCAAGCCCCAATCTTCTGAGATATTCCGATAGTGAAAGTCCACAATAAAATGCACTTTCGCTGAGCTTTTCTTTCTCGGCGGGTGTTACTCTTACGTTGATTCCTTGTGTTTTGCTTCTCATAAAAATCAAATCCTTTCGTTTGTTTGTGACGATAATGACGGTTGTGACGGTGTTTTCTATATAGAGATATCGCCGTCATTTCCGTCACCGCTGTCATTCATTTCGAGCCGAATCAGGCGGCTTGTCCCTGTGCGTTTTGTTCGGTATTCAATGCCTTGCGGCATTAAAACCTCTGCGGAAAACCTTGCAAGAAGCTTTGTTACCACGTTCGCCGAGACTTCGGTTTCATTCATTTCGGTAAGTAGCTGACTTGCTGTGCCTTGCCAAGTTCTGCGCAAGGCTATGAATGAAACGAGCCGAAAAAGAAAGTCGGGAATCTCTTCTCGGTGAAGATCTTCAGCGTTCTTTCGCTCCACAAGCTCCCATAAATGCGTACCGTTATCGAACTTTAAGGTAAGCTCCTGATACTCAATATCTCGCCCCGTTGCAAGGAGCGTTCCCATCTCGCTGGAACGACTGCGCTTTAAAATAAAGCTGGTATCAGCGGCTCCCGTGATGCCCGTTGAACCCGTAACCTCGTTGAATGGGTCGTTGGCATCCTTCATTTTGCGAACGTGATGAACTACCACCACCGCTATCCCGAACTTGTCCGAAATATTTTTCAGCGCTGTGATATCGTCGTAATCTCCCGCATACATTCCGCTTTTGCCGATTGTATTTCGTGAGTCACGAACCTTTTGAAAGGTGTCGATGATCACAAGCTTTGTGTTGGGAAAATCGGATAAATATTGCTCGATTTGTTGTTCTAATCCGTTACCGATCTGATAACTTGTGGTAGCAATCCGAAGCTCGGAAGGCGCTTCATCCGCAAGCTGATACAAGCGGTTTTGAATGCGAACGTAGGTATCTTCTAAGCACAAATACAGCACGTCGCACTTGTGGGTTTCAAATTCCCACACGGAATTTCCTCTTGCCACTTGCATACCGAGCCACAGCATCAGCCAGCTTTTACCGATCTTGCTTGCGCCCGATAACACGCTCAGTCCTTGCGGAATCAAGCCTTCCACAATGAATAAAGTCTTGCGAAGAGGCGTTGATAACAAGGTGTCCGCATCAACGGTTCTCAATTTTTCAACCTGCATTTTTCTCACTTCCTTCCTCCATAACGTAGTTGATGACATTGACCTTCGGGATCTTAAAGGCGTTCCCGATTTTGATGCCGGAGATATATCCGTCGTTGATAAGGTCGTATGCCAAGTGTCTGCTGATGCCCAGCATCTTCTGAAGCTGAGCAACGGTTACGATGTCCGGATAGTCCGGAAACATCATCTTGTAGAGTTCTCTTAACTCTGCTTTTCTCATCATCTTTTACCTCCTTCTGAGAATGTTCAGCCACACGGTTTGCGTGGCTATGTAAAGAGCTCGATATAAGGAGAGGCAGTCTTATACCGTCTCCTGCCGTTCTTCCGAATGTAGTTCCTGCCCCTGCGTTTTCAGCGGCGTTTGCTCGCTCGCTCATCATAGGGCTCCCGAAAAGTCGTATGACTTTTTGGGAAGAGGAGAAGCAATGTAGCGTTAAAGCTTTCGTGCTTGCACGGAAGCGATATAGTGAAATTTGCTTCGACGAGGTCGTGGCGTAGTATTACCATTCGGTAACGGGTATTCAGTTTTCAAGGTGCTTGAAGGAAAGCTTTTCTGTTTAACCCCTTCACTAGTTCCGAATGGGGTCGGGGTATGTACACCCCTTTTTTCGAAAAGAATTTTTTAATTCAAAACAAAAACAGCCGAAAGCCCTTTATTTACGGGCATTTCCGGCTGAAAAAATATTTTGAAATATTTTTGAAACAGATAGAAAAATGGGTGAAAATCTGCTACAATAGCAAAAAGGTCAACTCATGATATGACAGGTGATGAAATGATTTATTCTAATTTGGAGCGTTCTTTGATGAATGTTTCCGTGTATGACAGGGCGGCATTTGTATCGGGCATTCCCGGTTCCGGCAAAACTTTTACGGCGCTAAAATTTTGTTCTGAACATAAAGAAAGTCTGTATTTTTCTTTCGAAAATCTTCACACAGACTTTGCGCTTCAGGTGTTTTGCATTGCTCACTCTGAGATGTTTACAGGTTGTGAAAGCTGGACTGATTTCTTCAACTGCCTTAAAAGTTATGGCAACAAAAAACGCCCCATTGTCTTTTTTGACAATGTAGGCGAACGAAATGATAGAGATGATTTTTACGAGGCGTTGACTTGCTTTTTAGAATCAAACGACTCAATAACTGTAGTGTTACTCGGTAGACCGTGGGAAATGCCACCTGTTCCTGTTTGGGAGCTAAAAACAGAGTTTTTCTCTATGCCACAACTTGCGGATGTTTGCTCATTAAACGATAATACAGCGGCGAGTCTTTATTGTCTTACAAACACAACTCCGGCTCTACTTTCTATTTACGATAAGGATCTATCTTTTGAGGAAAATGTAAAAGCATTTCTGCATATCGATTCTATTTTTTATCGGTTAGCGATTGACTGGATGAAAGATAGCTTTCGCACTCCTGAAAGCTATAATACTCTGCTTTATGCAATGGCGAACGGTCATAACCGCATCAGTGAAATAGCAAAATTCTCAGGCTTTCCGAAAAACAAATGCGACAAATACATAAAAGCACTTATAGAACACGACTTGGTAATAAAAGTTCTCGGCGAAAATGGGCACACAAAATATTATCCTGCAAACAGTTATTTAACTTTGTGGTATAAAGTTTTGCTGACTGCAACGCCTAACCCCGACGGCTGTTTTAGTGAGGAAGTTTATAATCAATTAATGCAGTTCTTTAACGATGAGGTGTTGTCTGCCTTCTATAAGGATATGTGCTATTACTGGCTAAAGCAGAACATCAACTCAAACCATACTGACTATATTGATACCAATGACATCTCATATCATAACGTTAAGATCGGCGATGTTACCTTCGATTTTGCCTATCAAAATGGGCATAATGTCTACGCTCATTTCAATACTACGTTAGATGCTGGATTAAGCGCAAGCATTTGGAAAGAGATCGAAACAGTCACCACAAAAACAACGCCGTTCTACAAAAACGAATATTACATCTGCACCGTAAATCGTGTACCGGACAGCTTTTGGACATTGAGTAAGCGTTATGATAACGTTCACATCGTTTCGCAGAAAATGTTATTTGCAACATACAAGAAAGAATATAACAAAATAGCACATCCTCGTTTCGTGCCTTCATTTGTGTGATTTCGGGTACGAATTGATGAAAGCCTTTTCTCAATTTTCTCGAGAGAGGGCTTTGTTTTTTGAATTATGACTTTTTCGAAACAACCCTGAATAAACCCCTATTAAACCTTGAAAAATCCGGAGAATTGTGTTATACTATATGATGTAAAATTGTATTTTTGTGAAAACGGAGGGTTTCACCATGGATAACAACCTTGAACGCTGGTATTCAATGAAAGAGATTATGGAATATTTGGGCGTTAGCCGTGATACAGTTCTCGACTGGATTGAACGTCGCAATATGCCCGCCGCAAAGATCGGCAGACTGTGGAAATTCAAAGTCAGCGAAGTCGATGCTTGGATGAAATCCGGCGTTGCGGCTGATAAGTAATAAAATTTTGGTGACATGATATGGTGCTTGAAAATAAATCAGGGCTAACGAATCCGGTAGATCTCACCTGCGCAGAAGAACGTATCAGTAAGAAAAAAGCCCTTGAGCTTTTTGATAGTGGTACTCTCGATAAATTAGAAGCAGGAAAATTCTCTGCCCTCAAGGCAATCCATAAACATCTATTTGATGAGATCTACGACTTTGCTGGAGAGCTCAGAACCGTTAACATCTCAAAGGGCAACTTCCGTTTTGCTCCCTTGATGTACCTTGAAGCGGCTCTTGCCAATATTGACAAAATGCCGCAATCCACTTTCGATGAGATCGTCGAGAAGTACGTGGAAATGAATATCGCCCATCCCTTCAGAGAAGGCAACGGGCGTAGCACTCGTATTTGGCTGGATCTTATTTTCAAAACCGAGCTTCACAAGGTCGTTGACTGGAGTAAGGTCGATAAAGAAGATTATCTTCTCGCTATGGAGCGTAGCCCCATTAAGGATATTGAAATCAAGCATATTCTCAAGGCTGCCCTAACCGATGATATCAACAGCCGTGAAGTCTATATGAAAGGCATCGACCACAGCTACTACTATGAAGGATATACAACCTTCAAGACAGAAGAATTATAATTGGTTAAATAGGTTTTCAACGTTTTATTTTGATTGGGAGGATATAATCATTTGAAAACAGATACACTTGAGAAGGTTGCACTTCAATTATTGAATCAAAATAGTACAAATGCTGTAGAGGTTCTCAATAATGAATATCCTTTCACTTTTTTAGAACGTTCAAAGAGAACATATACAGATACGCAGAAAATAAAACAATATATCAAAGATGGGTTTATAGATAGATATAGCGGTGAGCGTTTGGTTAATCCCGGATTATTAAAAGTAATTTCTTTTTATCTTCCTAATGATTTTCCGTACCATCCCCATTGGAAAATGGATAAATGTCATAACGCATATTGGGAGCTCATCCCAACGTTAGACCATATTCATCCAATCGCTTTGGGCGGTGCTGATAGCGAAGAAAACTATGCAACAACATCAATGCTGCACAATTCAATTAAAAACAACTGGACTTTGGAACAATTACAATGGTCTCTTTATCCGCCGGGAGACATCAAAGAGTGGGATGGATTGACACGTTTGTTTATATCATTGGTCGAGGCTAACAAACAATTATTAAATGATTCATACATTAAAAAATGGTACATTCTTTCTATAAAAGAAGTAATGAGTGAAAAGAAATGAGGTGCAAATATGCCCGATAAGAATTGGCAATTTGAACTTGAAGAATATATAAAGCAAGGCGAACCGGAAAGAGCCGAAAAAAGCGAAGCTTGGCAAACTGCTATCGGCTTGCAGGCGGTTGACGGGCTCAATACGTCTGAATATTTGCTGGATACTGCCAAGGACCACATCGAGGGCAAAATCACCATCGACGAGGCTCAGAAGCGTATTCACAGCTATTATGAGCAGAGAAACACCCGTACTGAGCTTGAGGACGGCACTAAAGAAGCAGATATTGTATCTGCGAGAATAACAAAGCTTTTGGGTGAAAAAGCGTTTCAGTTCTCTCCTGCCGAGTGGATCACCATTCACCGCAGATTGTTTGAGGGCGTATTCGACCACGCCGGAAAAATCCGTCAGTATAACATTTCCAAAAAGGAATGGATATTGAACGGCGAAACGGTTATCTACGCCGACTTCAACAGCATCAAGGACACCTTGGATTACGATTTTGCCACCGAAAAGAATTTCTCTTATGAGGGATTGTCGGTTGAAGCATCGGTAAAGCACCTTGCAAAATTCGCATCGGATATTTGGCAGATTCATCCCTTCGGCGAGGGCAACACAAGAGCCACCGCCGTGTTTATGATTAAATATATGAAAACCTTTGGTTTTCGTGTCAACAACGATGCATTCCGTGAAAACTCTTGGTATTTCCGCAACGCATTGGTTCGAGCAAACTATAACGATTTGCAAAAAGGTATTCATTCTACCACAAAATTTTTGGAATTGTTTTTCGCAAATCTTCTGCTCGGTACAAACCACGAGCTGAAGAACCGTTATATGCATGTTGATTTTGTGGATGAAAACACTTCCCAAAGTGCCAGAAGTGAAACGCCAAAGTGCCAAATTGACACTTTAGAATGCACTTTAGAAGAACTTGCAGTGTTAGATTTAATAAAAAAGAATCCGTCTGTTAAGCAAACCGAACTTGCAGAACAAACAGGAAAGTCCGTCAGAAGCATAAAGCGCATTATAGATTCTCTGAAAGAGAAACAATATATCCGTAGAGTAGACGGCAAACGCTACGGTAAATGGGAAGTTTTAGTTTAAATCTTATTATCCCGCATATATTTTTTCCTCAAGCCCATATTCATTGGCACCATTGGTGCGAAATTTGTAGATATATAAGAGATAACAGAATGGAGAGAATATGAGTAACCCAATAAAAAGAGAATATGATAAGTTATCCCTTGTAAAGGACATTACCGAGTGGGAAAAAATTGTTTATCGATTTCAAACTACAGGTTTTCTTGATCGTAGCGATGCGATTGAAAAGATAACATCGCTTCAAATTACAGATGTCGAGTTAGCATTGACAACAAAAGCAAAACAAAAAATAAGTGGAAGTGTTAACCTTTATCAGGCTGATGACAATCTTATTATTACGAATATGCAGTTTCAAATAAATTTCCTAAAAGTAAAACTTGCAAAGTTAGAGTTGGAGGAAAAAGAAAATGGCTAAAAATACAGTTCAATCTATCGAGCCCAATATTACCGACTTGGTCAATGGCTGGCTCAAATCATATAAGGTAGATTATAAATTGGAGCAGGAGTCTTTGAACACAGAGATAGATCAGGCTCTTAATGATTATTTTTCAAAGAATGGCGGCAAAGGCGGTAATCGTCCCGATGCCAAACTGATTTTGAAAGCCAATGACGGCAAGGATTATCCCATTCTTATTGAGTATAAAGGGTATAAAGATAAGCTCGTTAAACTGGATGATGAAGGGAACGTCGCCAACAAAACCTCGAAGAATCAGCCCGACTTTGCTAACATCAACTCTTATGCTGTAAATGGCGCTGTTCATTACGCAAATGCCGTATTGCATTATACAAGCTATACAGATGTTATTGCTATTGGCGTTACCGGACATAAGGCAGCAGACGGAAAGATTATACATCAAATTGGCGTTTATTATGTTTCTAAGAGCAACTTTGGTGTTGGGCAGAAGGTTGCTGATTATACTGACCTTTCTTTCCTTAAAAAGGAGCATTTTTCTGCGTTTATCGAAAAAGTAAAACAGTTGTCTCTCCCGCAAGAAGAAATTGAAAAATTAAAGGAACGCAGAGAACAGGAAATTACGGCAAGCCTCGTAAAGCTCAATAATGATATTTTTAAGAGTGAAAAAGGACTTAGCGAAAATGACCGTGTTTATCTTGTTGCCGCTTCTATTATGGCAACTCTCGGCGATGTTGACAATAAGGTATATCCGTTGACCAAAGCTGAGCTTAAATCTTCTGACGAAGAAGGCGATAGAGACGGCGATATTATGATTCGAAAAATCAATTCTTTCCTTAATGCTAAAAAGCTTCCTAAGGATAAAAAAGATTTGATTGTGCGAACCCTTCAAAATACGCTTACTACCGATAATATCAATAAGGTTGAAGATGGCGAGAGCCAGCTTAAGCGTGTATTTATAAAAATTGTTGATGACCTTGGTATTTATTATAAAATTGGCTTAACAACTGATTTTACTGGCAAGCTGTTCAATGAAATGTATTCTTGGCTCGGCTTTACACAAGATCAGCTTAATGACGTTGTGCTGACTCCTTCTTACGTTGCAACGCTTTTGTGTCGACTTGCAAGAGTTAATAAAGACTCGTTTGTATGGGACTTTGCTACTGGCTCTGCAGGTTTGCTTGTTGCTGCTATGAATGAAATGTTGATAGATGCCAAGAACACCATTAAATCTCCCGAAAAATTAGCCATTAAAGAAGCCGAAATCAAAGCAAATCAGTTGCTCGGTTTGGAAATACTTTCAAATGTTTATATGCTCGCCGTTCTTAATATGATCATGATGGGCGACGGTAGCTCTAACATTTTAAATAAAGACTCCTTGAAGTTTGACGGGCACTATGGTTTTGGCAAAACTAATGAGAAATTCCCGGCCGATGCATTTATTTTGAATCCTCCGTACTCAGCTGAAGGCAACGGAATGATATTCGTTGAAAAAGCTCTTTCGATGATGGAAAAGGGCTATGCGGCGATTATCATTCAAAACTCTGCCGGTTCAGGAAAAGCGGCAGAATATAACAGGAGCATTTTGTCACACAGCACACTCCTTGCAAGTATTAGGATGCCGATAGATTTGTTTATCGGCAAATCAAGTGTGCAAACAAATGTGTATGTATTCCGTGTTGGCGAAGCTCATCAGAAAGATGATGTTGTTAAATTTATCGACTTTTCAAATGATGGTTACACTCGTTCTGACCGTAAAAAAGCAAGCAAAAATCTGTTTGACACTGACAGAGCGAAAGAACGTTATCAGGAGGTTGTAGATCTTGTCCGCTTCGGAAAATCCAAACTTAATATTCTTACCGAAAAAGAATATTACGAGGGACATATAGATCCTGAAAGTGGATCAGATTGGAACCAAACTGCACCTATTGATACTACACCTTCATTGGAAGATTTTAAAAAGACAGTAAATGATTATCTTGCATGGGAAGTATCAACGCTTTTAAAAAATCAGTCTTTGGAGGATGACCGCCTGGGAAAATAGAAGCCTCACTTAATAAGGAATTACAAGCGGTTAAGTGGGGCGAATATACGCTTGGAGATTTGTTTGAAATTGAAAATACCTTGAGTTTCAATGCAGATAAACTTGTTTCGGGAACGGAATATGATTATGTAACAAGAACATCATTAAACCAAGGAATTCTTCAAACTACAGGTTTTGTGAACAAAGAAAACATCAATCCCGCCGGCACTTGGAGTTTAGGATTATTACAGATGGATTTCTTTTATCGAAAAAAGCCTTGGTACGCTGGACAATTTGTAAGAAAGATTATTCCCAAAATAGAGATAACAGAATCTTCGATCTTGTTCTTCTCAACATTACTCAACAAACAAAAGCCAAGGCTATTGTCAGTTCTTGTCCGTGATGTTGATAAAGTATTCTTGTCCACAAAAGTTTATTTACCTACTACAGATGATGATCAAATTGATTTTGATTTTATGGAATCCTTTATAGCTGAGCTGGAAGCTCAGCGGATAGCTGAGCTGGAAGCTCAGCGGATAGCTGAGCTATCCGCTTACTTAAAAGTAAGCGGATTCGACAATTATGAATTGTCGGAAGAAGAGCTTAACGCTCTTGAAAGATTTGCTGAGCTTGGCGACGATAATTGGGGCACATATACTGTAGGTAATCTTTTTGAAAAGGTAACGACAAAGAAATTACCGTACAAGGCAAAGGAACTACCAAAGCAGCCAACTGATGATTATGTGCTTCCTTGTCTTACATCAAGTTTCCAAAATCAAGGGTTAAATTATTATGCCCCAAAAGAGGGAGCAACTGTTATAAATAACGTAATCTCGCTCCCTTCTAATAGCGATGTTTACAGAGCTTATTATCAGTCAAGAGATTTTACCGTTCTTTCAGACTCTTATGCCATTCAATGGAAATTGGCAGAAAACAAACCTACACCCAACCAATATTTGTTCATGGTAATGTGTATTAACAAAGTGACCGATCTGCCGATATATTCCTATAAAAACAAATTGGGTGGATGGAATGTTGTGAAACACAAGGAAATCAGATTACCCGAAAAGGATGGCAAAATTGATTTTGCGTTTATGGATACTTTCATATCTGCAATCAAGAAATTGGCTATTAAAGATGTTGTTAAGTACAGCGATGCAAAAATCAAGGCAACTAAAAAGGTTGTATCCTGTAAATAAGGAGTACCTACTATGAATATACAAAAACTTAATTCAGCAATAGCTGAATTTACAAAGAAAAAGAAGTCTAATGCAGCATATTACGAAGAGAATTGGGCTGAACGTAAAGAGCGTAAGGACTACTATCAGTCATTTACCAAGGACAAGCTTATTGCTATGACTGAGGAAGAGTTCTTAGAGTATATCAGCAAGCTTTGGTCTATGCTTATTTGGGGCAATAAAAAATATGTTGTTGACAAACTCGTTGCCGACAACGGTTTTGCCACACTTAAAAAGCAGTTGGCTGAATTACTCTATGGTACAAGCTCTATCGAAAAGCGTTGGGACGTGTTCTTGAAATCTATTAAGGGTATGGGACCTGCGCCCATCAGTGAGTTGCTTACATACGCCAATCCGCAGGAGTACGTAATTTTTAATAAGACAACAATCCTTTGCTATGGCTATCTGGATATCCCTGATATGCCGAAATATAACTATCAGTACACCGGAAAGAAGTATGCGGAAGTTTGCGCTATTGCAAAAGAGATCGCCGCAGAACTCAAAAAAGCCG
>CALCBQ010000193.1 GCA_937897215.1 uncultured Clostridia bacterium
TTTGCCATAAAATTATGCACCTCCAAAAGTGTCTAACTTTTGGGGTGCATATCAAACTAAGTTAGTAGCCATTAATTTATTTATGACATTCGTTTGCCATTGGACAAGATGAGCAATTACATCCGCAAGAAGATTTGCCTTTTTTCTTATCACTATACATTTTATAAATTATTACACCTACAATTACTGCTAATACAACAAAAACAACAATTGTACCTATATTTGATACTAAAAATTCTATCATAAAATTAACCTTTATACTTTTTGTTTTCCTTAAATGGTTTTGCTAACATAAAAACAATAGAAATCAATACAACAATTGCAGAAGCCACACCTATCACGCTAGGATTTCCCATAAACAAATTACCAAACTGATAAATCATAAGTGATACCGCATAAGCAAGTGTACATTGATATCCAATTGCAAACAAAGTCCATTTTGCAGAATTCATTTCTCGTTTAATTGCACCAACCGCTGCAAAGCAAGGCGCACAAAGAAGATTAAACACAAGGAATGAATAGCCTGAAAGTTGATTAAGACCATTAAACTCAAGGATTTCAAGAACAGAAACAATTTCTTCTTTTGCAATAAGGCCCATAATTGTTGCCACAGCGGTTTCAGCAGTACCAAAGCCTAATGGAACAAAAACAACTTTTATTATGTTACCAATCATACCAAGAACACTGTCTGCAAGTGGCATTTCAAGACTGAACACAAATTTTCCGTTCATTACACCAAAAGAAGACCCAAGCCAAATTACAATTGATGACACAAGAATAACTGTTCCTGCTTTTTTAATAAATGAACTTACACGCTCCCACATACTTCTCATTACATTAGTAAAGGTTGGCATATGATAAATCGGTAATTCAAGCACAAAAGGTGCAACGTCCCCTGCAAAAAGTTTTGTCTTTTTGAGTATTATACCTGACACTACAACCGCTGTTACACCTACAAAATATGCACTTGGAGCTACCCACCAAGCATCACCAAAAAGATTACCTGCAATAAGGGCAATAATTGGCAACTTTGCACTACAAGGAATAAATGATGTTGTTATAATTGTCATTCTTCTATCGCTTTCGTTTTCAATTGTACGAGACGCCATAATTCCCGGCACACTACAACCTGAACCAATAAGCATTGGAATAAATGATTTACCAGAAAGTCCAAATTTTCTGAAAAGTTTATCCATCATAAAGGCTACTCTTGACATATATCCACAGGCTTCAAGAAACGCAAGGAATATGAAAAGAACTATCATTTGTGGTACAAACCCCAAAACTGCACCAACACCTGAAACAATACCATCAAGAATTAAACTCTGTAACCAATCTGCACAATTAAGTGTATTAAGTAATGATTCAACAAGCTGTGGTACGCTTGGAATGAATAACCCGAATAACGACCAACCCTCACCAAATACACCATCATTAGCCCAATCAGTTGCCCATGTACCAACAGTTGAAACAGATATGTAATATACTAAAAACATTACAGCCGCGAAAATCGGTAACGCTAAAAATCTGTTTGTAACAACTTTGTCAATCTTGTCTGATGTTGTAATTTTATTTCTTCTTTTTCTTTTGAAACACTCTTTTACAACAGATTCAATATACAGATATCTCTCGTTAATAATAATGCTTTCAGCGTCATCATCAAGCTCGGCTTCTGTCATTTTTATATCCATTTCAATATGACCGAGAGTTTTTTCATCAATATTGAGTGTTGACAACACCTGCTCATCGCGTTCAAAGATTTTAACAGCATACCAACGCTGTTGCGGTGTATTCATATTATGAATTGTTGCTTCTTCGATATGAGCAAGTGCGTGTTCAACTGCGCCTGAATATCTATGTATTGGTGCTCTGTGTTGAGTTTTTGCCGCCTTAATTGCAAAATCAACTGCCTCGTCAATACCAGTACCCTTTAATGCAGAAATTTGAACTACATTACAACCAAGTTTTTTAGAAAGAATATCGATATTAATTTTATCGCCACGTTTTTCAACGACATCCATCATATTGATAGCAATTACAACAGGGATTCCAAGCTCAGTAAGTTGTGTTGTAAGGTAAAGATTTCGTTCAAGATTTGTACCATCAACAAGGTTTATAATTGCATCTGGACACTCGTTAACAAGAAATTTTCTTGCAACAACTTCTTCAAGGGTATAAGGCGATAAAGAATAAATACCCGGCAAGTCAACAATTATAACATCATCGCGATTTTTAAGTTTACCTTCTTTTTTCTCAACAGTAACACCCGGCCAGTTGCCTACAAACTGATTTGAGCCAGTAAGCAAATTAAAAAGTGTTGTTTTTCCGCAGTTGGGGTTACCTGCAAGCGCAATTTTTATACTCATTTTATATCTTCTACCTCAATCATTTCTGCATCTGCTTTTCTTAAAGAGAGTTCATACCCTCTTACATATATTTCAAGTGGGTCGCCTAATGGTGCTACCTTTCTTACATACAATTCAACACCTTTAGTAATGCCCATATCCATTATACGTCGTCTTATGGCGCCTTCGCCGTGCACTTTTACTACTTTAGCGGAAAATCCGATTTTTACATCTCTTAAAGTTTTCATAGCACACTCTCCTTCTCATATTTATATGGTCAAGTTATTAATTTATGATTGTTAGTCTTTTGTTAGCATTCGCTAACAATTTTGTAAATATATAAAGTTAGCTACCGCTAACCTTATATAAATATATACTATTTTTTTATTTTTGTCAAGATTTTTCAGTAAAAAAATGGTAAAAAATAATGGCAGAGACAAATCTCTGCCATTATATAAATTATTTTTTCTTACATACAAAACAAAGCCAACCACCGTCTTCGTATCTTTCAATGATTTGGAAGTTGTTATCGTGGAATGCTTTTGTTACTTCTTCTTCACGTGGCTCGATAATGCCTGATGTAATAAACACACCATCATCTTTAAGAAAATCCCCTACCTGACTTGAGAAAAGAATAATAATATCAGCAACTATATTTGCAACTACAACATCAAACTTACCTGTAACTTTATCGACAAGGTTACCATTAAGAATGTTGTATTTTGGTGCTTCGAAACCGTTAACTTTTCCGTTTTCGATGGCAGTTTTAACAGCAAGTTTATCAATATCAACACCTGTTGCATTGTCAGCACCCATTAAAAGTGATGCAACTGACAAAATACCACTACCACAACCACAGTCAAGTACACTATCGCCTAATTTAACGTGTTTTTCAAGCGTTTCAAGGCAAAGACGTGTTGTGTTATGTCCACCACTACCGAAAGCAAGACCAGGCTCAATGCTTAAAACTGCTCTACCCTCTGCATCATAATCGTCAATCCAGAGAGGTCTGATAAGAAGTTTCTCGCCGATTTTCATTGGTTTGAAATACTCTTTCCAATTGTTTTCCCAATCTTCATTTTTGCAAGGCTTGTATTCGATTACGTGAGGAATATTTTCACTTTCATATCTTTCTGTCAAAAATGAAATTGCCTCTTTATAGTTTTCTTCAGGAGAAATATAAATGTGAACACAACCTTTTGTACGGTCTTTTGCGAGTAATTCTTCATCTATCAAATCAATATTAGCGATTTCCCACGCTTCTTGTTCAAGGGTGCGATAATCTTCAATATAAATTCCGTAAGGTACTGCCATACTTGCAATATCGGCTGCACGGTCAATATTTTCAGCATCTATTTCTATTCTAATTTCGGTCCAGTCCATAATGAATCCCTCC
>CALCBQ010000194.1 GCA_937897215.1 uncultured Clostridia bacterium
CTGCGCAGCAGGGTGGAATTCATTCAATTAAATATCTTTTTGTTTTTTTGTCTGTTTACTTGACAGGGGTCGCTTCATTTAACCTCATAGGCGTATTTTTATATCTCTTTGAAATTTTGTGAACTGTCGGTGTAAGTTTCAACAATAATATTTACACCTAATTTCACCCCTGACACAAACGCTTCAAGTTCTGCAATGCCGTACATATCCATACAACACTCCTTGTACTTTTCAAGCAGTGTTTTCTGTTCTTTCGTCAGCGTTGCAGATAACTTCTCTTCGTTCCGTGCAGCAAGGTTCAACAGCTTGGAATACTCACTCCCTCGCTTGATGCCCTTTTCCGCAGGGACTATATTTCCATAGTACAAATTTTCAATTGTCGTCATAAAAAACCTCCTTTCAGCGTGTCTATATATCACTCTGAAAGGAGTAGAAGTCAAGTCTTTTTTATAATTATTTCAAATTAATCGAACCTGTTGTTTTGCTATCTACTGCAAATGTGAAAAATTTGCCTTTGAGGATTGTTGCAAAGTAGTTGGTTTTATCAAATTCTGCAGAGTAATTCTTCTCAATGCATTTGAGAGCTTCGCGGAGCTGTAACAAAGTTGCAAAACAGTGTTTACAGGGAGTTACATGATAGCACTCGCAGTAAAGCTCGCTGATTTCACCATTTTTGCATGTGAATTCTACAATATATGGCTTTGAGGTCACTACGATTGCTCTGCCCTTTGTACCGTTGAGTTCAAGATACTCAACGCCATTTTCCATATAAAATTCCTTACCATTTTCAAGGTCATATTCATCAAAATTCAAACCGTCAAGGGTTTCAAGAGCAAATGACGAACCATCTGTACCACTCACATATTCCTCGTCTTCTTCAGGTGCCTTGAACCAAGTAAGTGCCTTCTCAAAAGTTAATGAATTGGGGTCGAATGTGACAAAATGACCGCCTGCGAAGTGAAACTCGCCCTGCACATTTGTATCCGCCTTACCGATAACACGCTTGTAGTCAGACAACCTGATTTTAAAGTTGTATGTGATATTCACAACAACACCCATAACACCTTCAAGCTTACCATCAACGAATACGCGGTCACCGATTTTAAGTGCGAACGAATCGTTGTAATAGGTGTATGGCTTATACACATCAGGAAACTTGATTTCAACAAGACACTTTTGGATAACCGGAGTTTCTTCGTTTCGGATTTCTCTTATTATAGTTTCGTGTTCAGGTATGTTTTCATTGAAATTAAAACCGATTTTTGTACTCATAATTGCATCTCCTTATCTTATTTACAGGCGATTTACACTCGCCCCTGTGATGTTCTTTTATGAGTATATTGTAACACGGAAAAACAGAAAGGGAAGAAATTAAAAATAAACTCAGACCGTTTTTATGGACACAATTACATTGCATAATTTTGTCACAAAAAACAAGAAAAATACGATTAATTATTATATAACTGCTGTACATAAAAAGGGACTGTTTTTTAGTTAGCTTTATTGCAAAACAAGTTAAATTGTGATACACTTATTATGGTTTTATGTAAGCAATTTTAATTCAATGGCTAAATTACTGTCCCCATTAACTTCCGATAATTTTTATTATGAGGAAGCAACATAAGGAGAATGTCATATGAGTCCAGTATTAAACAAAAAACAAATGACAGAAGAAGATATTAAACTTCAGTACATAACCCCTGCTATTCAGAGCAAATGGGGTCTTGACCGCATGACTATGGAAACAAGAATCACCGATGGCCGTATCAACCTTAAAGGCAATCTTGTTACAAGAGAAAAACCCAAGAAAGCTGACTATGTTTTATATCTTAACAAGTACAAGCCTATTGCAATTGTTGAAGCAAAAGACAATAACCATTCTATCTCCTACGGACTTCAACAAGCCAAACTCTATGCAGAAATGCTCGATGTTCCATTTGCTTACAGTTCAAATGGTGATGGTTTCCAAGAATATGATTTTCTTACTGGTATTGAAAGAACACTTGGAATGGATGAATTCCCAAGTGTTGAAGAATTAACTGCTCGTTGGGAAGCACAAGGCATAACTGATAGTCAAAAGAAAGTCATTGCACAACCTTACTATTCAAGTCAGAATACTTATGACCCTCGTTATTATCAGCGTAATGCTATCAACCGTACTGTTGAAGCAATTGCAAAAGGACAGGACCGTCTTTTACTCGTTATGGCTACAGGTACAGGTAAAACATATACTGCTTTCCAGATTGTATATCGTCTTTTGAAGAGCAATCTTAAGAAGAAAGTTTTATACCTTGCTGACAGAAACATTCTTGTTGACCAGTCTATTCAGCAGGACTTTTCACCACTTGAGAAAACTATTCACAAAATTAACTTTGCAAAAGATGACCCTACAACGATTACTTCTCATGAAGTATATTTTTCTCTTTATCAACAGCTTGTAGGTAATGATGATGAAGATGTAGAAGTCAGCAACGAAGAAGTTACAAGTCGTCTTGAAAAACTCTTTAACAAAGATTTCTTTGACCTTATTATCGTTGATGAATGTCACAGAGGTTCGGCTAAAAAAGATAGTAACTGGCGTGAAATTCTTGAATATTTTTCATCTGCAACACAAATCGGTATGACTGCAACACCGAAAGAAACAAAGTATATTTCTAACATTGATTATTTTGGTGAGCCTATTTACACATATAGTCTTCGTGAAGGAATTGAGGATGGCTTCCTTGCACCTTTTAAAGTTATAAACATTAAGACTAACATTGGTGAAGGCTGGAGACCATACAAAGGTCAGATTGATAAGAACGGAAACCTTATTGAAGACAGAATTTATACTAATAGCGATTTTGATTACAATATCATTCTCGAAGACCGCACTTATGAGGTTGCAAAAGAAATTACAGAGTATCTTAAAAGCACTGATAGAATGCAGAAAACTATTGTTTTCTGTGCTAACGAAGACCATGCCGATAGAATGCGAACAGCTCTTACTAATCTTAATTCTGATATGTGCAAGGAAAATCCAGATTATGTAGTTCGTATTACGGGGTCAGACACATTTGGAAAAAGCAAGTTAAAATATTTTATTTCAGTTAACCCTGAAGGTCCTATTATCGCAACAACATCAAAATTACTTTCAACAGGCGCAGACTGTAAAATGACAAAGCTTATTGTCCTTGATGAAATGATTGGTTCAATGACTGAATTCAAGCAGATTATCGGTCGTGGTACTCGTCTTCGTGAAAAAGAAGGAAAAACACACTTTACAGTTATGGATTTTCGTAATGTTACAAGACTTTTTGCTGACCCCGATTGGGATGGACCAATTCAAATAGACCCTGATTATCCTAAAGAAAAGCCAAAAGGACCTGGACCCGGACCTGGACCTGGACCGTATCCACCTCCACCACCTGTTGATAAATACATTGTTGATGAAAACGGTTGTAATGTTCAAATCCTTGGCAAAACAGTTTCTGTTTACGATGCTAATGGAAAACTTCTTCGTCAAGAAAGCATCGTTGACTATACTAAATCTAATATCCTTGGTAGATATGCTTCTCTTGACAACTTTATCCGTCAATGGACCGCTGAGGAAAAGAAAGAAGCAATTAAAAAGTTACTTGAAGAACAAGGTATTGATTTACAACAGATGAAAGAAGAACAAGACATGGAAGATGTCGATGATTTTGACTTCATCTGCCACGTTGCTTACGACAAAAAGCCTCTTACTCGTCGTGAACGTGCTAATAATGTTAAAAAGCGTGATTTCTTAAGTAAATACAGTGGTGTAGCAAGAGAGGTTCTTGAAACCTTGCTTGAAAGATATATGAACACTGGTATTTATGAAATAGAAAATAAGGCAGTATTGAAGCTTTTACCTTTTAAGAAATACGGAAGTCGTAGCAAGATAGTATCATATTTTGGTGGAGAAGAGGGTTATCTCCAAGCAGTAAAAGAACTTGAAGAAGAATTATATAAGGTAGGTTAAAATAATGAGCTTATCAAATTTTGTTAAAAGAATAAGAGACATCATGCGTAATGATGCCGGTATTAACGGTGATGCACAGCGTATTGAACAGATGGCTTGGATGCTTTTCTTAAAAGTATATGATGCCAAGGAAAAAGACTGGAAATTTGATGATGAAGATTATGTCTCAATCATCCCCGAAGAGTGTCGTTGGAGCAATTGGGCTGTTGATGACCGTTCAGGTAATGCTATGACTGGTGATAACCTTCTTAATTTCGTTAATAATACACTTTTTCCTGTACTTAAAGGACAAGACATAAAAGACAGTAATGGAAACATTATTACAAAAGGTATTGAAGTCAGCAAAGAAACACCTATAAAAAAATCTATTGTCAAGACAACTTTTGAAGATGCAAATAACTATATGAAAGACGGTGTTCTTCTTCGTCAGGTTATCAATGTTATTGATGAGCTCGAACTTGATGATTATGAAGAGAGTCATGCTTTCGGTGATATTTATGAAACAATCCTTAAAGAACTTCAGAGTGCCGGTTCTTCAGGTGAGTTCTACACTCCTCGTGCTGTAACTGATTTTATGGCTAAAATGATTAAGCCACAAATCGGTGAAAATGTTGCTGACTTTGCATGTGGTACCGGCGGTTTCCTTACAAGCTGGCTTAAAGAACTTTCAGCTCATATTGAAACAACTGAAGACCAAGAAAAATATGATAATTCAATTTATGGTATTGAAAAGAAGCAGTTCCCATATATGCTTTGCATTACAAATATGCTTCTTCACGGTATTGATGTTCCGAAGATTTATCACGACAACTCATTACTTCGTGATGTTCTTGACTATACAGAAGATGACCAGTTTGAAGTAATTCTTATGAATCCTCCTTATGGTGGTAATGAAAAGAATGAAGTAAAGAACCACTTCCCTTCAGACCTTGCAAGTAGTGAAACTGCAGACCTGTTTATGTCTGTTATTATGTACAGACTCAAGAAAAACGGTCGTGCAGCAGTTATTCTTCCTGATGGGTTTCTTTTCGGTACAGATAATGCAAAAGTAGCTATAAAGAAAAAGCTTCTTTCAGAGTTTAATCTTCATACTGTTATCCGTATGCCTCATAGTGTTTTTGCACCTTATACATCTATTACAACAAATATTCTTTTCTTTGACAGAACAGGTCCTACAACAGAAACATGGTTCTATCGTCTTGATATGCCTGAAGGATATAAAAACTTCTCAAAGACAAAGCCGATGGAACTTAAGCACTTTGCACCTGCTATGGACTGGTGGGAGAATCGTGAAGAAATCACGGTTGATGGCTTTGACAAAGCAAAGAAATATACAGCAGAAGAAATTGCTGAAAAGAATTACAACATCGACCTTTGTGGTTATCCTCATGAGGAAGAAGAAATCCTTCCCCCTAAAGAACTCATTCAGCAATATCAGGCTAAAAGAGCAAGTCTTAATGCTGATATTGACCGTATCCTGGCACAGATTACTGACATTTTAGGAATCGATATTACGGAGGAATAAAAATGACCGGACAACAGCTTAAAAACTCAATATTGCAAATGGCTGTTCAGGGCAAACTTGTTCCTCAGGACCCGAATGATGAACCTGCTTCTGTTCTTTTGGAACGCATCAGAGCAGAAAAGGAAGCCTTGATAAAAGCCGGTAAAATCAAGAAAGAAAAGAATCCTTCTGTAATATTCCGTGGTGCCGATAATTTGCCTTATGAGAAAGTTGGCAAAAATGAGCCTGTGTGTATAGCTGATGAGGTGCCGTTTGAGATTCCTGATTCATGGGAATGGGTGAGATTAAGTACGGTTGTATACAATAGAGGACAAATTACCCCTACTGAAAACTTCTGTTATATTGACATTGGCTCAATAGATAATAAAAATCAAAAATTAAGCGATAGTGAAAATATCATTAGTTCTGATAAAGCGCCTTCACGAGCAAGAAAAGTTGTGTCGGTTGGAGATATTCTGTATTCTACAGTTCGTCCATATTTACATAATATGTGTATTATAGACCGTGAATTTAGCCATCAGCCGATTGCAAGTACAGGTTTTGCAGTTCTTACATGTCATGGGGATTTTTATAATGAGTTTTTGTTTTATTATTTAATGTCGCCAGACTTCGATTCATATGCAAATGATACCGAAAATGCAAAAGGCGTTGCATACCCCGCAATAAATGATAATAGATTATACAAAGCACTGATTCCTGTGCCACCTCAAAAAGAACAAATACGCATCGTAGAAAGAATAAAATCAGTAATTCCTTTTATTGAAAAATATGGTATAGCTCAAGTTGAAGTAAATGCACTGAATCAGAGTTTCCCTGAATTACTAAAAAAATCAATTCTTCAGGAAGCCGTACAAGGAAAACTTGTACAACAAGATGAAAATGACGAGCCTGCTTCTGTTCTTCTTGAACGCATTAGAGCTGAAAAACAAGCACTTATCAAAGCAGGCAAAATCAAAAAAGATAAGAACGAATCCGTCATTTTCAGAAGGGATAATTCTCATTATGAAAAGCGTGGTTCTGAAGTGGTTTGTATTGATGATGAAATTCCATTTGAGATACCTAATTCTTGGGAATGGGTTAGATTGAAAAGCATTTGCACAAAACTTGTGGACGGAGACCACAATCCTCCTAAAGGTGAAACTTTTGAAACTCAATATATTATGGCTTCGTCTACTAACATAAACAACAATAGGTTAGTTGAATTAAATAAGGTTAGATATTTATCAAAAGAAGTTTTTGAACAAGAAAACTTACGTACCAATGCTACTACTGGCGATTTGTTTTTTACCTCTGTTGGGTCGTTAGGAAGAAGCTGTGTTTACGAAGGTGGATATAACGTTTGTTTCCAACGTAGTGTTTCTGTTATAACAACACTAATTTATAATTATTATTTAAAACTTGTATTTGACTCCGCATATTTTCAAAACAAAGTAATTAAGGAAGCAACAGGAACGGCGCAAAAAGGATTTTATCTAAATCAACTTGCAGAAACGTTAATCCCCGTTCCTCCGATGAGTGAGCAACAACGTATTGTTGATTTTATAAACAAAGTATTGTCAACTATCGAAGCTTTGTAAAGTTCTCATTATGAGAAGTTGAACGGAATTGAACGTTGCATCGATGATGAGATACCGTTTAAAATACCTGAAAATTGGGAATGGATTCGTCTTGGCACATTATTTCAGCACAATACAGGCAAAGCGTTAAATTCATCTAATTCAGCAGGTACAAAACTTACATATATCACAACATCAAATTTATATTGGGGTAGATTTGATTTGGCTAAATTAAAAGAGATGCCTTTTACCAAAACAGAAGTTGAAAAGTGCACTGTAATTAAAGGAGATTTGCTTGTTTGTGAAGGTGGAGATATCGGAAGAGCTGCCATATGGAACTATGATTATCCTATTAGAATTCAAAATCATATTCACAGATTACGCTCTTACATAGATATCAATACGAAATTCTATTATTATGTTTTTTATCTATATAAACACATTGGCTTGATAGGTGGTAAAGGAATAGGAATTCAAGGCTTATCTTCAAATGCAATTCATCAATTACTATTCCCGTTGCCCCCTTTAAAAGAACAATACAGAATTGTGGAAACAATAGAATCTCTCATTCCATATTGTGGAAAGCTATAATTTCAGGCATACACTTCAAGGTGAGGTGTATGCCTTTAATCTTACCAATCGACTATTTTATCAACGATTTCTCTTTGCTCGGTTGCGGTTTTACGCAGGTATATTCGTGTTGTTTCAATACTCTCATGCCCCATAAGGTCTGCAAGAAAAGCAATATCATTGCAACGGTCAAGAAAGCTCTTTGCAAACCTGTGTCTGAAAGAATGAGGGTAAACAACTGCAGGGTCAATTCCATATCTTACAGCTAACTTTTTTAATTGTCCGGAAATACCACGGGTTGTAATTCTGTCACCATATTTGTTCAAAAAAATGAAGCCACTTTCCTGATGCTTTTCAGCTAACCATGAAAGGGCTTCTTCTTTTAATGATTGTGGTATGTAGATACGTCGCAATTTTCCGCCTTTTGAGTATAAATCAAGGTGCCCAAGTTTTATGTGTTCAACTTTTATTTGAATAAGCTCACTTACTCTTGCACCTGTTGCAGCCAAAAAGCGAATAACAAAATACCAAAACATTTCATCATCTTTTTTCAGGCTGTTTTTGAAATACTCATAGTCAGCCTCACTGATGACATTTTCAAGAAAAGCCTTTTGTTGCACTCTCACAAAGGGCATTTTCCACTTTTCTTTACCTACACTTTCCAAGTAGCAGTTAATAGCCCGAAGCCTTAAATTCACCGTTTTCGGCTTGTAGCTTTCAATCAACCACACCTTGTACTCTCGTAGGTTTTTCTTGGTGACTTCATCATATTGTTCGCTGTATTGTTTTATTGCAAACAGATACGACGAAATCGTGTTTTCTGAAAGGTTTGTACCTCTCAAGTGTCTTTCAAATTTGTTTTTATCTATCATAGCGAAAGACCTCCTTTCGCTACAATTATACAGTTGAAATTTACAATTGCTCAATAAATGGCAACAGAGAATTATATGCAGAAACAATACGACGCTGTTCTGCGAGTGGTGGCAATGCAATTAATAATTTTTCAATTCTTGCAATTGCTAATTTAGGTTGTCCTACTTTTGTTGTGGCATCAGCAATTTGAGTTTGAATTAAGGATGATTGCAATTCTTTTATAAGCCAATCTTGATTTATCATTGTAAAAACAAGCCTATCGGCATTCTCTGTTAAATTAGCACCATCAAGCTCTCTTGGGATTTTACCTATTCTGCCGATAGTACCAGCTACAGTTATAAATACATCTTCTTTTTTTATGATGTATTTTGAGATGCTTGGATAAATGTCTGTCGGCACATATTGTAAATCTTCTGTTGAGACCCAACCGTCCTTCATATCAGAGACACGAATATATATGTGTCCAGTGTTATCTTTGATAAGCTTTCTGCCTGCAGGAATACGTTTACCACCTAAAACCGAAGTGATCGTTCCGAGCCTGCACCAACACCAATTTTCAGGAATCTCAAACGGTATTTCATCGTCGATACAACGTTCAATTCCGTTCAACTTCTCATAATGAGAATTATCCCTTCTGAAAATGACGGATTCATTCTTATCTTTTTTTATTTTGCCTGCCTTGATAAGTGCTTGTTTTTCAGCTCTTATGCGGTCAAGTAAAACTGACGCAGGTTCGTCATTTTCATCTTGAGGTATTAATTTACCTTGTACCGCTTCCTGAAGTATTGATTTTTTGAGCAATTCAGGAAATTCATCATTCAATTTTGTTGTTTCAAAGTAAGCAACCCCATATTTTTCTACAAGCGGCATTATTTCTTTTAATTTTTTATTAATGCGGTGTTGTTCTTTAAGTGGTGGTATGGGAATTAACTGCTCTTTAAGCATATCTTGGGTAATTTGGTTAATTGTTTCGGTTTTAACCCCATCCAATTGACTTCTAAATACCGGTGATTCAATAAAAGTCAATATATATTGATTAAGCAATCCTGAAAACAAGCTCGTATATTTCGCCATAAATGCACCAAATGCCATTCCATCTGTATCAACAATAGCAGATTTTCCAACTAAGGCTCTGCTTCCGTTTCTTGCACAGATTAAAATATCGCCCTTATTTATCATAGCACGTTCAGGAACACTACATGAAATATATACCAAATCACTATAATCCATTTTTCCTTTTTGAATATTATTTGAACGTAAAACCGCAATACCCTTGCTTTCATCGACCTTATCACTTGGTTTATATGTTAACCCAATATTTGTTTCACCGATGCTTCCAAGCCTTACCCATTCCCATGTATCAGGTATCTCAAATGGCACCTCATCAGCAATACATACAGGCTCGTTTTTACCAAGTTTCTCATAAGGCAAATTATCAGAATCTCAACGATTGAAAACTCTTGCGTTTTCACAAAAATTGTATTTTTGCTGTTTTCATTTTTATACATTGTTACTCATCTTGGGGAATAATAAGAACACAGCGAACAACTTATGAGTGCATTTTGTCAAGTAATTTTTGTTTTTACTTGACTTTTCGGGTATTTTTACATATAATAAATCATGAAAAAGAATTTAGGAGGTGTAGAATAATGACAGGAAGTATGGCAGTAAGAAATGCCATCGAGCAATTTAATCAAAACGAGCTCATTCATGCTAGTAAATTGTATAGAGAATGTTTATCTTCTCAAATCAGTGAAGCAGCATATTATAAAGTTCTTCAAAGAATGTGTGATTCCGGAACTCTTGTTAAAATTGCAAAAGGCACATATCATTTGCCCAAAACTAGCAAATACGGAATAGTGCCACCTTCTGAAAAGGAAATTGTATCTGCATTTACAGAAAACGAAACCGGAACAATCGTTGGCTATTCCCTATACAACTCATTAAATCTAACAACACAAATTCCAAAAACTATCACGGTAATATCTTCTGCACTTGAAGGATTAACAAAAACCATTCGTAATGTCATTGTTCATCAAGTACCTTTAACATTTACAGAGGAAGTCATTAATTTAATTCACGGATTAGAAGTACTACAAAACTACAATTCAATTCAAGAGATTAACTATTCTGCGTTTTTAAACTACACAAAAGAATTAGCATCAACTTTTGATACAGAAACCTTTGAAAAAATTATATCGGTTAAAAATTACAAAAAATCAACTATTTCTTTCTTGCAAGAAGTGTTGAATTATTATAGTGTTGAAAACAACTTGAATGAATATTTATCAACCTTGTCAAGTTATAAACACCCAAGAATGGAGGATATTTATGAAATTGCACGAATTCCACAGTGAGTTTAATGATTTGATTTCAATCGTTGCAGCAGACAAACATTTACCCGAATCTACCATTGAAAGAGATTATTATATTGTTATGCTTTTACAAAATTTAGCTAACAGTGAATATGCTGAAAAATGTGTATTCAAGGGTGGTACCTCTTTAAGTAAATGTTATCCAAACTCTATTGAACGTTTTTCAGAAGATATCGACTTAACTTATCTTGGTATGGACGAAAGCGATAAAGCATGTGACAAGGCAATAAAGAAAATTGAAACAATTATGACCGTTGGTGCTCAAACTGAAAAGATACCTACAGAACGTTCAAACCGCAGCAAAGCTATGTTTGTATGGTTTGGTGATATAAAGAATAGAGTGAAACTTGAAATCGGTAGTAGTGTTCGCCCTGACCCATATTCAAAAAAGCTTCTCAAATCATATATTCATGAATTCCTTGAAACGCACGATGGTGCAGATGATATTGAAAAATATGAACTCTGTGAAGTTGAATTGAATGTGTTGAATATCGAACGCACCTTTATCGATAAATTAATGTCAGTAAAGCGTCATGCGATTTGTGGTACAATCGAAAAGAAAGTCCGTCATATTTATGATATAAATCAACTTTTTAAACTTCCTGAAATTAAAGCCTTTTTGAACGATAAAACTGAATTAAAACGTTTAGTTGAAATTACAAAAGAAACCGATTCATATTATCTTAAAAAGAGAAACATCAGTCAGGAATACAACCCAACCGGACCATATGACTTCAGTTCTTGGAGACATTATTTAACGGACTCCGTTTGCAATGAATATGAAAACCTGCATAAAGAATTACTATACACTGATGAACAGCAAAACTTTAGCGATGCCATAAAAACTTTTGAAGCAATTGACACCATTCTCAAGAGCATCAATGAATAGTATTTTAATTGCATATCACACTTTCACACCTGTCATTCATTTGGCAGGTGTTTTTCTTGCGTTCTTTTAAATTCAGATGTACAATATTCACACCACAGGAAGGAGGAGTATTAGTGGTATTACAGCGCAAAAATCCACATTAATTACGCAAATACAATTAAATAAGGAGGTAATCTATGATTACATATGAACAGTTCTTGCAAATTCAAGAATACAAGTCATATGACTTATCGGTGCAGGCTACATCAAGAAAATTAGGCATTGAAATATACGATGTCCGTAATTGGTGGAACAAAACTGAGGAGGAATTTCTTGAAGTGGATGGCAGAAAAGCATCTGAATTGGATAATTATCGTCAGTATATTATTGAACTGATAAAGAAGTGTCCACAAATCAGTAATGCTAATGTGATGTCACGGTTACAAGAAGATTTTGCTGATTTCGATGCAAAGAAATCAACCTTTCAAAGGTATATGAAAAATCTGCGTGAGCAAACGGGTATCGGTTCTGCAAAGAAAATCAGAAGAATCCGTGAAGAGCTTCCACCGGGGTATGAAGCACAGGTTGATTTTGGTGAGTACAAGATGCGTAATATGTACGGTAAGGAAACCAAGGTATATTTCTTCTGCATGGTGCTTTCGTACAGCCGAATGAAATTCGTGTACTTTTCAACGAAGCCTTTCACCGCTAAAACCGCTATTGAGGCACACAAATATGCCTTCAAGTATTTCGGTGGACGACCACAAGTAATCGTTTATGACCAAGCAAGAGTTTTTGTTGTAAGCGAAAATTACGGTGACATCATTTTTGTTAAGGCTTTTGACAATTTCGTGAAGGAAGCAGGATTTTCAGTGTTTTTATGCAAAGGTCACGACCCCAGTACCAAAGGTAAGGTTGAAAATATGGTTAAAACCATAAAGTACAATTTCCTTGAGGGACGAACCTATTATGGCATCGACAGGTTGAATTGCGACTGCCTTAATTGGCTTGACAGAACGGGCAATAACACAGTGAATACCTTTACGCAAAAAAACACCACGGCAGATGTTCATTGAAGACAACAAGGCTTTGATTAGAGTACGGTTTGAAGAAACACCTCAACCTGAAGTACACATAATGAAAGATGGTTACATTCGCTATCTTCACAACCGTTATGAGATGCCACAGGAATTAGTTGATAATGGTGACAGAATTCGTGTTGAAGTTCAAGAAGATACCTTACTGTTTTACATTGCACTGACTAATGAAATGCTTTGCAAACATACATTGTGTAAGGATACAGGACAAACCATTAAGCTACCTAAAAAACATTCTTCTCCACTTGCCATTGAGATAGAAATGCTTCGGTTCTATAAAGATAATCCTTTGGCGCTTGAGTTTATTGAACGGATGAAAATGCAGAAGCAAAGATATGTTTCAAGGCAACTTGTAAGGGTGAAAAAAGCTTCGTCATATTACACCGAAGGTCAGATGAACAAAGGCTTTCAATTCTGTATTGACAGTAATGAGTGTACAACAGTTGAACTGCTTTCATTTCTGTTGTACAAATACGGACAAGACCTTTTCAAAGACTGTTATGGTGCAGTTTCAACCGGATACAAAAAACGAAGCAAAGAAATACAGGAGGCTTTTAACGATGGACATTTCTGATGTTTTAACACTTGCAAGAGAGCTTAATCTTACACATATTGCAAATGGTGAGGTTGACCTTACAAATGAACGTGTTTCAAATCTTGATTATCTTTACACTGTTTTACAGGAGGAAGTTGAAATACGGCACATAGAAAGAGTAAAGAAATTAACCAAAAGAAGTCGCCTTCCCGACAGACACTTTGACGACAGTGATTTGTCATCAGGACTCAGGTGGCAGCTTGATAGGATTATGGGTTTTGATTTTAAAGAAGAACATCAGAATATCATAATCATCGGTAAATGCTGTAAAGGTAAAACAAGCCTTGCAGTAGATATTTCACTTCACGCAATTCAAAAAGGTGCGATGGCTATTTATATAACCTTTGAGAGTTTAATGAAGTGTGCAGAAAAGAAGTCATACCCTTGGCGTTATTTAGTTGAAAGCGACCTTGTGGTGATTGATGAGTTGTTTTACACAACACCAACGGAAGAAGAGTTACTGCTCTTCTACAAAGCAATAATGAAGCTCAGCAACGAGCGTAGTTTAATTTTAATTTCAAACAGGGATTTGCCTTTGTGGAATGAAATGAAGGCGGATCGACACGTGATTGAAACCTTGTCAGCAAGGCTTTCACACAACTCACAGATGATTTATCTGTAATAAAACTTAAAAGCCTATTCCTATTAAAACTGAAAATAAGATGCGTTAAGCATTGATATAAAATTTAATACTGTAAGGTTGATTTCTCGTGCCAAATCGGATATAATAAATATTGACAGGCGAGGTACGGATGTGAGACCGAGTATTCGGGACACCCATACTTTCGACCCTGTCTTTTTTATTTTCTAAAGTCAACAGCATAGTTATAATGATTGCGGTTATGAAACAAAGAAAGCAACCCATAACAAGTACACCGTTGGAAATAATTTTCGGAAATCGTGAAAACGAGTGAAAAAAATGTACACGGTGGAAATATTTTTTACCCATTTTGCGATATGGGTGAAAATTTCACCCCTTGGGGGTGGGGCACACAAAATCTCTGTGCAAAAACAGGTACGGACAGCGGCGCAGGGTCTTGTGTTAATTTTCGCAAAAGTTTGAGTATATGATTAAAAGCCTTGAGAGTATTGAATTCTCAAGGCTTTGGTTTTGTTATTGAGTTTATTTTTTTGTGAAAATTCCTTATTGATTACTTTTCTGCAATTTCTACATTACCAATTTCGCCATTTACATATTCGCCGTTTTTGTAGTAAACTTCTGAATTGATATTTATAACTGCATCAGCAGGCACATATAAAACAGCGTTCATATCTTGTGGTAAAGTAAGGTTGATATTGTATTCTCCGTTTACCTTTTCATAATCGAGAGTAATTAGACCTTTTACACTTGGAACAGTACAATTTAAGCTATCGGACAAAGTGTATTGAGGGTCAATTTTAACCTTTTCGTAGCCTGCCTCAATTGGAGTAATACCTGCAAAATGCTTACTCATTATAACAAGAGGTCCACCACTCCAAGCGTGATTTTTAGTGCCACGCCAAGCATCCCAAAATTCCCAGAGTGTTGAGCAATCCTTGCCTACCATACTTTCATATCTGTCTTTTATTCTGTCTTTGGCAAGTTCATATTCTCCCATTTTACAAAGGGCTTCAAGAACATAATATTCCATATATGGACTTGAATTTTGAGTGGTTGTAAGTACATTTTTGATAGTATTATACTGCTCTTTATCTGCAAGTCCTGACAAAACCGCAAGTGCATTTGCTCTGTCATCAGGATTTTTCGCGTCTTCACTTTTGAAGCCATCTTCTGTCCAAAGTGATTTATAACCTTTTGCGATAGTTTCTTTTCTTTCAGTAATAAATGAGATGTCCTCATTTTTGCCTAAAATATTTGCCATTTCCTCTACGGTAGAAAGCGCATAATAAACCCAAGCGTTTTCAATGGCTGTCATATCTGCCTTATCGCCCCAGTCAGGCCAATCCCATGAGCCCTCACGATGAACAACAAGATTATTTTCTCCCATTTCCCAAAGTTTAAGGTAGTCAATAGAAGCGTTATAAACCTTTTCAATAAAAGCCTTGTCGCCGGTGTATTCATAGTAGGTCATAAAGCCCACAATTCCTGCAAGTTGTTGAACGGGAAGTTCAAAATAGTCGCCACTTATAGGTACAACAGTTTGAAGAACTTTTGTGTCGTCAACGTGGGAAAGCATGGCATCTACGCCTTTTTGATAGAGCAAATAGGAGTTGCCGTCCATTGAATACATTGTCATAATCATTTCGCTTGTAACATCGCCCCACCATTGTGCTCTTTCTC
>CALCBQ010000195.1 GCA_937897215.1 uncultured Clostridia bacterium
TTTCATAAACTCTTTCCATACCACCAACGATAAGACGCTTTAAGTAAAGTTCAAGGGAAATACGAAGTTTAATATCAGTATCAAGTGCGTTAAAGTGCGTTTCAAATGGTCTTGCCGCTGCACCACCTGCATTGTAAACGAGCATTGGTGTTTCAACTTCCATAAAGCCTTCGCCGTCAAGATATTTACGGACTGCACTGATAATCTTTGAACGATTAATAAGAGTTTGTTTTGATTCCTGATTCATAATAAGGTCAATATAACGCTGACGATATCTCATATCAGTATTTGTAAGACCGTGGAACTTTTCAGGAAGAATCTGCAAGCTCTTTGAAAGAAGCGTTACTGCAGTAGCGTGAATTGAAATCTCGCCTGTTTTTGTTTTGAACACTTCGCCTTCGATACCGATAATATCGCCAATATCGAGTTTCTTAAAGCCTTTATATTCTTCTTCACCGATGCTATCTCTTGCTACATAAGACTGAATGTTGCCTTTAAGGTCCTGAATATTGCAGAATGATGCTTTACCCATAACGCGTTTTGACATCATACGGCCTGCAACACGTACAGTTTTACCTTCAAGAGAGTCAAAATCTGCTTTAACATCTGCACTATGATGAGTCTGGTCATATTTTGTAATTACAAATGGGTCTTTGCCCTCTTCTTGTAATGCTTTAAGTTTTTCCTGACGGATTCTTTGCTGTTCGCCTAAATCCACTTCAGGTTGGTTATTTCTAATTTCTTCTGCCATTTTTATTCCTCTATTATTTTAAGATTTCAACAATTTTGAATTCCATAGCACCTGCAGGTGTTTCAACTGTAACTTTTTCGCCAACCTTGTGGCCGATAAGTGCTTTACCAACAGGAGATTCGTCTGAAATCTTGCCAACTGCAGGGTCTGCCTGTGCAAAACCTACGATTGAATATGTGTATGACTTTCTCTTTTTATCTGTAATTTTTACTGTTGAACCGATGTGAACATTTTCTGTGCCAAGAGATTCAACATCAAGCACTTTTGCAGTTTTGAGAATGTGCTCAATTTCGCCGATACGAGCTTCAAGCTTTGCTTGGTCGTTCATTGCTTCATCATATTCACTGTTTTCTGACAAGTCGCCGAAAGATTTAGCAAGTTTAATTTTTTCAGCAGCTTCTTTTCTGCCGTTGACTTTTAAGTCTTCAAGTTCTGCCTCAAGTTGTTTGAGAGCTTCTATTGTAAGTAATGTTTCCTGTGCCATTATTTTTGACTCCTTTATTGGAAATTTAGGCATAACAAAACAAGCAGTCCTGCCGCCCATATAGAACATATTATATTAAAAATTTACCATTGTGTCAAGAGAAAGTAACAGTATCTATATGCTTTTTTTCATTGTTTACCATTACATTCTCAAAAATACATTCTCCTAATGAGAAAACTCCGCAAAGTTCATAAAGCGCCGAGTAAAATGTATATTCATCTATACCATCAGGCAAAAGTTTTTTATAAATATCATTTACTATCATATTTTCGCCACAAGTTACATTAATAAACTGATTTTTCGCATTAATGCTCATTACATTTTTGTCAGCATTTATCTTTATTGCTCCTTCGTTAAAATCGGAAAGTAACGACACGCAAAGCCCTGTATTTTCGAGTATTTCATCACATATTTTTGTGTATTTCTCTTTATTATCAGTTACTACCGTTAATTTAGATGCATACGGCACAAGCAGTGTTAAAAAGCAGGCATACTCGCCTTTTTTATCGTACAATGTAATGCTTTGAGGATTTTTAGGCGAAACATTGTTTTTTATGATATGCAACAAAGTATTCATAAAAACTTTATTGTATAAAACAGGGCTATCAAAAACGCCTATACCTTGATTTTCAGGAATTATTATATCTCCGTTAAGCACAAGCCGTTTGCAACATTTTCCCGAATGTTCAATAACTCTGTTCCAATCAATTTCATCATAAACACTTGCATTAAGCATATAAAAAGGTGCACCTTTGAAAACCGGCACAGTAGTTATTGGATATTCATCTTGGGCTAAAAACTTAAATATCTTCTCAAAAAAATTCCTTTTTTTCTTTTCTACATTCAACACACAAAACATAAAAAATCCCTCCGCAACAAAATATGCGAAGGGATTAGATTTTATTTATCAGTTACTAACTATTGATACCGCTTTCTGATATTGTGGGTCATCTGCTAATTGAAGTATTGGAAGACGCGAATTCTGTTCTGTGGTAAGTTCAACTTTATGGTCCGGCTCAAGACCTGTGCCATTAAAACTATCACTCTTATAAGGAATAATTTTTGCAACTGTGAGTGCAACCGCACTGCCATCGCTTAACTCGAAAACTTTCTGCATTGTGCCGTTACCTGCAGTTTTTGTGCCTACAATCCCTGCAATACCAAAGTCGCGTAAATCACAAGCGAAAAGCTCTGCCGCGCCTGAAGTGTTGCCATTCACAAGAACAGACATAACAAAACTTTTACTGTCTGAATCAGATGTAAATGTTTCAATGGTTTTGCCGTCTTTATCAACTGCAGTTGCCAAAGCACCTGTACCCTCAGTTGCTACAGGAGCAATAAGGTCAACACATGCAACCGCATTTCTCATAAGACCTGTACTTGTATTTCGAACGTCAAGCACAACTGCAGTTACTGAATTTTTGCTCATATAATCAAGAGCATCTTCAAGTTGGTCAACGGTTGTACTATAAAAAGCGGTAATTTTAACATAACCCACTTTATTGCTTATGCTATAATAAACTGACTGTGCAGAATAACCGCGGGCTACTGATACAGTTTTTTCAGTTTCGCCACTTTTGAATGTTACCTGAACATTAGTGAGTTTTTCGCCATCAAGTTTTTTGATAAGTTCTTCATAGTTTGAAGATGTTACCTTAACTGAATCAACGGCAGTAATAACATCGCCTTTTTTGATGCCCTGAACTTCTGCAGGAGATTTTGCAGAAACTTCAGAAACATAGATGTTATTATTCTCACTATCATAAACCGCAATAATACCAATTCCGCCTTTATTACCCTTATCCTCATCAAGATAATCAGCATATTCATTGGCAGTCATATAATAACTATAACGGTCGCCTACGCCCTCAACAAAGCCGTCGGACATCATAGTGTTGAGAAAATTCTCGTTCAATTCGCCGAAATAATTTTTACGGACTAAATCGTCAATTTCTGATACTGTTGAGTAAAGATTTGAACGGTCTGCAACATCTTTGATAATTCCGTTATAAATATTCAAAGAAAATACCATTGTCATTGTAACTGCTAAAGCCACTGACAAGAAAATCAAAGAAATTGCAAGTCCTAAAGATATTTTTTTATTCAAAGGACATCATCCTTTACAATTTGTTTTAGTAGTTTATACCAACGGAGATGGGAGATATTTTTCCGGATTTACAGGGCTACCGTTGAGGAGCATCTGGAAATGAAGGTGTGAGCCCGCAACAGGATTACTACTTGTAGGTCTTGGATAAACCGCTGTACCTGTATTACCGACAAGTGCAATTACATCACCTTGATTTACTTTCTGCCCTGCCGAAACATAGCGGACACGACAGTGAGCATAAAGTGTTCTCATACCATTACCGTGGTCGATAATAATAACATTACCACCAGATGTCTGTGAATATGATGTAACAACGGTACCGCCTGCTGCTGCGTAAATCTTTGCACCATTTGTTGTATTTTGGTATATCTTACCATCAGTAAACATACGACTTGCTGGAGCACAGAAGTCAACTGACTTTGAGCCGCGAGAACTGTGTTGTGCATATGTAGCAGAATAATAAACAGATTTATCCTGAATAGGACTTATGTAACCCTTTGATGAAGTTCTGAAATTGTGGTTACCACCACTGTTTACATAACCGTCGCCGGTTGAGCCGGAATTACCTGCCTCGGCCTGTATTTCTTGTTCCCACTTCTTAAATTCTGCTTCTGCCTTTGCTTTTTGCTTTTCGCCATAAGCTTGATTGCTCTGATATTTTTCAAGAAGCTTATTCTGTTTATCAATATTAGCATTAAGCTTGTTTTCATCCTTTTGAAGCACTGCAAGTTCCTTATCAAGAACTGCTTTTTCTGACTCTACTTCTTTTTTGTCGGCTTCAATTTTAACTTTACTTTCTTCAATTTCGCTACGCTTTGCAGTTAAATCTTCAAGCATTTTGTTAAGCTCTTTAATTTTTGTCTCAAGGCCTGAAACTACTTCATTATCATGCTTTGCAACCTGACGAAGAAGCTCACTACGGGTAAGAAAATCTTCAAAATCAGTTGCATTAAGAAAAAGTTCAAGCTCTGAGGTTTCCCCTGCCATATAAGAAGCACAAAGGCGCTCGCCAAGAACATCGTAAGTCTCATCAATCATCTTATTCTGTTCTTCTGTCTGTGTTTCAATTTTAGTAATTTCATTGCCAAGCTCAGTTATACGCTTCGAAAGAGCTGTAATTTGCGCATTAAGGTCGCGAATTTTAACTCTTAAAGGATAGATTTCCTTGTCTTTAGCTGCGATTTTTGAACTGATTGCATCATTCTGCTCATCAAGGGCATCAATAAGCTTCTGAGCATCTTCTTCGCCCGCTTCATTCTTTGCAATATAATCTTCCCAATAATCAATTCTGTCTTGATATTCGGACTCTTTAGATGCGAATACAGGAAATGAAACTGAAGTTAAAAGTAAAACACACGCAAAAATTAATGAGAGAAGTTTTATACTATTCTTCACTTACAACACTCCCCTGTTCTTTAAGATATTTGCCCATTGAAATGATGCTTCCGAATGAACCTGTAAAAATGCCGATAGCCATAAATATTGCAAAAATGTAACCTGCATAACCAAGGAATGGCACCGGTGTAAATATTGCAAGAATATCTTTGAATATGTAAACCATACCCTGATAAAGCCCTGCAAGCACGCCGAATGATACAAGCCCTGCAATTACACCTAAAAGCATACCTTCAATCATAAACGGCCAACGAATAAACCAGTTTGTAGCACCAACGGCTTTCATAATACTGATTTCAAGCTTACGAGAGAACATTGTAATACGGATTGTATTTGAAATAATAAACAATGAAACTATAAACAGTAATGAAACCATACCGATAATTACAGTTGAAACCGCTTTTCTAATGCTAATAAGCTTATCTGCAATATCGCCATTTTCACGGACTGTATCAACAAGCTCCATACCTTTTAAGCTATCAACAGTTGCTCTGAACTGAGTCAAATCCTTAACAACTACCTTATAAGCATCTGGAAGCGGATTTTCGTCAAGTCCTTCAAGTAAAACTGCATCGTCGCCCATTGCTTCAAGCTGTTGCTGAAAAGCATCTTCTTTAGGAATAAACTCGCACTCTACAACATTTGACATCATTTTAATATCATTACCAAGCTGTGAGGTTTGTTCATCAGTTGCAGATTTATCAACATAAACCATTACAACATTCTGACGCTCAACAGTATCAAGCAACGAGTCAATGTTAAAGAAAATCATAGCACCAAGACCAATGATTACAAGACACGCCATAAGTACTGATACTGAAGCTAAAGACATAAGACGGTTAACCCACACATTACGGAAGCCTTCTTTTGTAAGATACTTTAAACTTGCACCTTTCATTATTCAACACCTCCGTTTGAGTTTTCGCCATCGAGATAAACTGAATAATCAACGCTATCAACTGTCAAATCGCCATCATCAATACCGTAAGTTCTCATAAAGTCTTCTAATTCTTTGTCAACATTAGGTTGCTCATAGTATTTAGAATTTGAATTTTCTTCAATGATTTCAGGAGATTTTACCTCTTCACGAAGTTTATCTACATTTTCTTGAAGTTCTTGCTCTGCAGCAATCATCATTTCTTCTTTTGTTTCTGGCTTTGAGTCGGTTGTCTGTGGTTCCTCATCAACAATACTCTTATATTTCACACCTGTATCTGAAACAACTTGTCCTTGGTCAATAGTAATAACACGGTGGTTGAAACGACGCACCAATTCATGCTCATGAGTAACCATAACAACAGTTGTACCGGTGTTATTGATATGATTAAGAAGCCCGAGAATTTCGTAAGACATTTCAGGGTCAATATTACCTGTTGGCTCGTCCGCAATAATAATGCCTGCATTATTTACAAGGGCACGAGCAAGTGCTACTCTCTGTTGCTCGCCACCTGAAAGTTGTGTAGGCAACTGTCTTGCTTTTGATGTAAGACCAACCAAGCTTAACACATAAGGAACTCTTTTTCTGATTTCTTTCTCTTTTGCGCCGATAACTCGCATAGCGAATGCAACATTATCAAAAACTGTCATATTAGGAATAAGTCGGAAATCCTGAAAAACAATACCCATTGTACGACGGAATTTTGGAATTTCGCGTTTTTTAAGTTTGTTAAGATTGTAATTATTAATTATAACTGTTCCGCTATTTGGAACTTGTTCACGCATTATAATTTTAAGAAAAGTACTTTTACCCGCACCAGATGAACCAACAACAAAGACGAATTCGCCGTCATTTATTGTAAGTGATACATCGCGAAGGGCGGCTGTACCATTTTCATATGTTTTTGAAACATTTTTGAATTCAATCACAATATGCACCTTTTCTTTCTTTATGTTTTATGTCTATATCTGCACATAAATATACATAATAATCATTATCGGAAACATTATACCACAAAATATTGTGTTTGTCGCGTATTTTAACAAATGTTAATATTTATCGTTGTTTTGCATAAAAAATACATAATAATATATTCAATATAAACAAATGCGATAAATAAGAGCACGATAAATTGGAGTTTGTCTAACTCTTTGTATAGACACAACCTATTATCCTCCCTCGTTGAGGGAGGTGGCAAAATCGAAGATTTTGACGGAGGGAGTTTTGCGATTACACATATTACTCCCTCAGTCTGCTTCGCAGACAGCTCCCTCTAGGAGGGAGCGAATTATAAATCTGCGTCGCAGACCCTACACTTTGCGCTTTGCACTCTATTCGACAACCTAAAATTTGTTAAACAAAAAGACGGGAAACAATCTCCCGTCCTGCATAAATTAATATTTAATTGGGTTTGCGTCAAGATATTTCTTAACCATCAATGCAACTTTGAATACGATAGCGTCATCAAATTCTCTTAAATCAAGACCTGTAAGTTTCTTGATTTTTTCAAGACGATAAACGAGTGTATTTCTATGAACGAACAACTTTCTTGATGTTTCAGAAACATTAAGGTTATTCTCAAAGAATTTCTGGATTGTGAAAAGAGTTTCGTGGTCAAGACTGTCAATAGAGCCACGCTTGAAGATTTCACGAAGGAACATTTCGCAAAGTGTTGTTGGTAACTGATAAATAAGGCGTGCAATACCAAGATTATCATAAGTTACGATAGTTTTTTCTGTATCAAAGACCTTACCAACTTCAAGAGAAACCTGTGCTTCACGGAATGAGCGTGCTAAATCTTTAATGCTGTCAACTGCAGTACCAATACCCACAAGAACATGTGTATAATACTCTGTACCGAGAGAATCGGCAATTGAACGAGCAAGTTTTTCAAGGTCTTTTGTATCAACATTATTCTTGACTTCTTTAACAAGAACAATATCTGTTTCGTTGATATTAACAACAAAATCTTTTGTTTTATCAGGGAACAAATCCTGAATAACATCAAACACAGATACATCATTCTTTTCAGTAATTCTGATAAGAAGTACTACACGGGTAACATCGTTATTAAAATGAAGTTCGCGTGCTTTAATATAAATATCGCCAGGGAGAATATTATCAAGGATTACATTCTTGATAAAGTTACCTCTGTCATATTTTTCATCATAGTATTGCTTGATTGTTGAAAGAGATACTGCAATAACTGAAACATATCTGCTTGCTGTTTCATCATCGCCTTCAACAAAAACTGCATATTCAGGGTGCATATGGGCACCAAACACTTTATAAGTATAACCATCTGAAACAGTTTTGTCAGCAGAAGAAAAAACATCTGACACTGCATGTGTCTGAATCTCGCCTATTCTGCCAAGTTCACTACATGAAATAACTGTACCTGTTTCATCAATTACGCCGAAAGTTCTTTCAATTACATCGTTCATCTGATGAACAATCCCCTGAAACAATCTGTTGGACATATTTTATACCTCCAATCGCACGGTAAAACAACACCTTATGCAATTTCACAATTAGAACACTATGTATTTTACACAATAAAACCCTATTTTGCAAGTAAAATTTTTATATTTTTTAATTTTTTCAAACATTTTTCACAAAAATTGACGAAATTTTTGTTCAATCCTCGCATTTTAAGGAATTTTTTCGATATTTTTTTATTGTTCAAAATGACTAAACATTTTATATTTTTTGTATTTTTTGAAGTTCTTCGGGAGTAATTTCGCGACATTCGCCCGGATTTAAGGCGCTATCAAGTTCTAATCCGCCCATTTTTGAGCGATGAAGCGCAACCACTTTATTACCTGCTGCCGCAAACATTCTTTTAACCTGATGGTACTTGCCTTCGCATATCATAATTTTCACGAGCGGAGTATCACTTTGTTCAACAATTTCTACTTTTGCTTCTTTAAGGATTGTCCCATCCCCCAAAGTTATACCGGTTTCAAGCATTTTTATGTCTGTATCTGAAAGTTTATGGTCGAGCCGAGCAAGATAAGTTTTGAATATATGATTTTTAGGCGAAAGAATTTTATGGGCAAAGTCGCCGTCATCAGTTATAAGAACAAAACCGGTTGTATCTTTATCAAGACGACCAGCAGGAAAAAGCCCTTTGCGATACAACTCATCAGGCACTAAATCCACAACTGTTTCTTCTTTTTCGCCTTCGCTTGCAGACACCACACCTTGCGGCTTATTCATCATAATATAAATATGTTTTTTCAAAAGGATTTTTTCGCCGTCAAGGCATACTTCATCTTTATTAATATCAACTTTAAAAGAACTGTCTTTTACAACATTTCCGTTAACTGATACTCTTCCTTTTTTCATAATCTCTTTAACATCACGACGAGAAAGAGTCCCCTGTGATGCTAAAATTTTATCGAGTCTTTCCAAAATTAGTCATCCTTTATAACTATTTACGGCATTTGAAAGCCATGCATAAATCCGTCTAATTCTATTGAGCACACATCTCCGCCAATTACAAGACCATCATAAACAAGAACATTAACACGAATACAATCTTTATTTTCATACCCTGAATAATTCTTTATTATATAAGTCCATCTTTTTGCTCTCATACCTGCATAAACAGTAAGGTCAAATCCTTGGTCCTTTTGTATTTCGTTATATGCGGTATATGTGTCATCAAATTCTGACGGAATGATAACTTCTTGCACTTCAACCGGCTCTTCGTCAAGCTCCCAACCATATTGAGAAAGAAACGCCATTCGCTCTTCATGGGTTGACGCTTTAATACTCATTCCGCTTTTACCAGTCTCTTTACTATCCTGCGACAGAATAAACAATGATATTACTGTAAACACAACGAAAATTACTAACAAAGCCACTTTGATATGCTTTGATTTAATAGAATACACGAACATAGATAAACACCTCGAACACAATTTATATAAATAAATATGCGGCGAGGTGTTAAATTATAATATTAAATTACAAACAGAGATTTATTCGTTGCCCTTCTTGGTTTGTGATGCAGCAGCTCTAAGATGCTGACGAGCACGACGGATTTCGTTAACAGAATTTGTAAGAGTTTCATCTGCTACTGCTACGATGCTTTCAACATATTCGCTTGCACTTGTACGCATTTCCATTGACCAGTTTCTTGCCTGCTCTGTAAGTTCTGCTGCAGATGCTCTTGCCTGTTCAACAATTTCGTTTGCAGTCGCTCTTGCTTGTTGAAGAATTTCTGCTGCCTGTGCTTCTGCCCCGCGTGTGATTTCATCTTCAGAGATAATTTCTTTTGCACGAACATGTGCTTTTTCGATAATCTTATCTGCATTATCTTGTGCACCTGAAAGAATTTCTTTTCTTTCTGAAGCAATTTTTCTTGCTTGCATAAGTTCATCAGGCATATTAAGACGAATGTCTTCAATAGCTGTTTTAATTGCTTGTGCATCAACAAGAAGATTTGATGTAAATGGTACTGATTTACCCTCATCAAGTATAGTTTCAATTTCTTCAAGTAAGTTTTCTATTGTCATTTACTTACACCTCTTTTAATTCTTTTAACTATATCATCACGAATTTCGTGAGGTACAAAATCACTTATATCCCCACCCAATTCGCAAATTTGCTTAACTGCGCTTGAACTTAAATAAAGATTCTCAACCCTTGTATTAATAAACACAGTTTCAAGATTCTCATTAAGTTTTTTATTCATTTGAGCTTGCTGGAACTCATACTCAAAGTCAGACACGGCACGAAGTCCTTTAACTACGGCTACCGCTCCCTTTTCTTTTGCATATTCCGCAAGCAAACCTTCGTAAGTATCGACCTCAACATTGGGGTATTCTTTGATACAGCGTCTTATTAAATCTGCTCGCTCTTCAGGAGTAAAGCAAAAGTTCGTTTTGGACGGGTTTTTCATTACAACAACGATAACCTTATCAAAAAGCGCCGAACTACGACTGATAATATCAAGATGCCCATTTGTTACCGGGTCAAAGCTACCGGGACAAACAACGGTTTTCATATTTCTCACTTGTTCTTTCTGTATGCGGTAAGTTTAATCTTACCGTATCTGTATTCACGGTGGATTGAAAAATCCCCTGCTGACTGTGGCAATGTTTCATCAAGAGCTGTTTCACAGATAATTACACCGTAGTCGGTCATTTTTTCTGCTACTGACGGCAAAACACTATCAATTATATTCTTGTTATAAGGTGGGTCTAAAAGTGCTATATCAAATTTATCTTTACTTAATGTGATATACATTTTTGAATCGCCACAAAATACACTTGCTCGCTTTTCAAAGCCCACAGTCTTTAGATTTTGTTTCACTACATCTACTGAGCGGTTTGCACTGTCAACGAATGTACAATGTTTAGCACCACGACTTAGTGCTTCAATTCCTAACTGACCTGAACCTGCAAACAAATCAATAACATTTGCACCTTCAAGGTCAAACTGAATTATATTGAACATACCTTCTTTTACTCGGTCAGTGGTAGGACGCACATCCTCGCCTTCTAAAGTAACAAGTTTTCTGCCCCTTGCTTCGCCTGTAATTACTCTCATAAATCTGCTCCAACCTGCCAATATATGTGGCTATTATCTCATTTTTCTGTCAATTTGTCAAATTATTTATTGAAAAACCGCAGAAAATCAACTTTTTTTCAAAGAAATAAGCAGATTTTCCAGGTCTTTCACAGTTTCTACAATATATTCTGCCCCTTCTTTTTCAATAATTTCACGGTCGCGAAATCCCCAAAGCACGCCAACAGATGGTAAATTTGCATTTTTTGCGGTAATAATATCAGTATCTGCATCGCCTACAAAAATAGTGTTTTGGAGTTTGCTATTAAGGACTTCAAGTGCATAATAAACACCGTCGGGTGCAGGCTTATTTGGTCTTCCGTCAACACTACCTACTACTAAGTCGATAGTATTGCCAAACATTCTTTTGCACAAATCCTGTGCAGCAAAATCAGCTTTATTCGTTACGATTGCAGTTTTAAATCCTGCATTTTTTACTGATTTGAGCATATCGTTAATTCCTTCATAGGGTGCAGTTTTATCTTCCATATGGATTTTATAATACTCGCAGAAATCATTGAAACAGATTTCAAAGGTTTCTGAATCTGTATTCTGCGGCACTGCTCTTTCCACTAACAAACGAATTCCGTTACCTACAAATGAACGGATTTCAGTCAAACTGCGTAATGGGAAATTTCGTCTTGAAAGTGCATAGTTTACGCTATCTTTCAAGTCTTCAAGAGTATTTAAAAGTGTACCATCTAAATCGAAAATTATTGTATCAATCATTGTTTTCTCCGTTATAATAATTATAAATTTTTTCTGCTAATTCTTTATTAACACCTTTAACCTGCATTAAATCAAGAACTGTTGCTTCTTTAATATTTTTAATTGTTTTAAAAATTTTGAGAAGTTCTTGTGCTTTTCTCTCGCCTATGCCATCAATCTTGGTAAGGGACAATTCAAGTCCGCGTTTAGTATGTTTTTTATGATGAAAACCAACTGAAAATCTGTGGACTTCTTCCTGGATTTCTGACACAAGGGTAAATACGCTACGAGTTGAATTTATGGCTATTTCTCCTCCATCTCCTGTAATTGCACGAGTTTTGTGTTTTGAATCCTTAACCATACCGAAAAGTGGCACATCGACGCCCATTTTATCAAGAATTTCCTTTACTGCATTGACTTGACCTTTACCGCCGTCGAGCAAAATAAGGTCAGGCATTCTACCAAAGCCCTCTTCTGCATTTTCATCTTTATGCAAGAAATATTCATTAAATCTTCTCTCTAAAACTTCTCGCATTGAGCCGTAATCATCTTGTCCTACAAAAGATTTGATATTAAATGTACGGTATGCACGTTTTAACGGCTTGCCATTCTTAAAAACTACCATACCTGCCACATTGTCTTCTCCGCCTGTATGAGAAATGTCATAGGACTCAATATATTCAGGGGCTTTTTCTAATCCTAAAAGAGTTTTAAGTTCTTCAAGAGATTTTATTTCGCCTGAATTTTTACCTTTTTTCTGTGCAAGTTTTTCATAGGCATTTTCACGGCACATATTGACAAGTTTAAGTCCCTCGCCCCTTTGCGGAACAGCAACTATACACTTCTTACCGCGGACATTAGTTAAATGTTGTTCAACAAGTTCCATATCTTCAAATGTCTCATCAACAAGCACTTTATGTGGCACTTGGCGATTCATTCCGTAATACTGAATAAGGAAGTTACAACGAATATTCTCGACCATTTTGTCTTCGTCAAAAAAGAATTGCTCGCTATCACAAAGTCTGCCCTTATCATATCGCAAAACAGCAATACAGATATCTTTTTCATTTGTTGCAAGGGCAAAAACATCTTTTGAGTCGCCTGCTTCAGTAACAACCTTTTGTTTTGTCTGCATATTCTCAATTGCGCGGATTCTATCGCGATATTTTCCCGCATTTTCAAAATCAAGATTTTCGGCACAAGCGTTCATTTTCACTTTCAAATCTTTAATAATTTTTGAAATATCTCCATTGAGAAAATCTAACGCATCATTTACTGCTTCGTCATATTCTTTCTTTGAGATTTTACCTGTGCACACACCCATACAACGATTTATATGGTAATTAAGGCAAGGTCTTCCCTTTTTACAATCTCGTGGAAAAGATTTATTGCACTGAGGAAGCTTGAAAATCTTATTCGCCTCATCAACTGATTGCTTTACAGAATACGAACTTGTAAATGGGCCTATATAATATGCAGAGTCATCATCTTTCTGTAAAACTGCAGAAATTTTACGATACGGCTCATTTGTGATTTTGATATAACTATAACCTTTATCATCTTTAAGAAGAATGTTATATTTTGGTTGATTTTGTTTGATAAGACTTGCTTCAAGAACGAGTGCTTCAAATTCTGAATCTGTGAGAATATAATCGAAATCGTCAACATTTTCAACCATTTTAAGAACTTTTACGGAGTGTTTATTCTGTGAGCCGAAATACTGACTAACGCGATTTTTAAGTTTTTTTGCTTTACCGATATAAATAATTTTTCCCTGTTTGTTTTTCATTATATAAACGCCTGGGGTCAATGGCAATTTCATTGCTTTTTCACGTAAAATGCTAAGCTTTTCGTTCACAGTTTCACCACCGTTCAATCGTTTTTGCAAGTTGTTTTGTAGGGGCTGACGACTTCGGCAGCCCGAAACAATCACTTCTTTTTTAAATCAAGTATAGATATATAATGAGGTATTTCAAAGGTTTCGGGAACAGTTTTCAAATATTCAATATGTTCTTTTGAAAACCTTTCTTTTTCTTCATCTGAAAGTGATGAAGCACCGATACCACGACAAGCTACAATTCTCCCGTGCCAAGTGTCACGAGTAAATGGTACATTAACCCCATACGTTATTGCATTTTCAACTTCAAACAAAGGTTCTGCCCATTGGGGCTTTTTAAGTTCATATCGTGTCATACCACCGCCAGTCCAACCGGGATTATATTTCAAAACCAACTCTTCACTTTTTGATGCTATTTCACTCTCATATGGCAGCCAAGCCATAAATAAAATTAAAAAATGACCGCTGTCTTTAAGAATATTATGTATTTTAGGAAGAATTATAATTTTATCAAAATACATAAAACATTGACAAGCAGTTACTACATCAAAGGTTTCATTTGGAAAATCGATTTTTTCAGCGGAAGAAACAAAATATTCAATGTTCATTCCTTTTGATAGTTCAATAGCTTCAGCAATCTGATTTTCTGAAATATCTACACCAATAAATTTTGCACCATATTTATACATATTTCGAGGAATAACGCCTGTTCCTGTTCCTAAATCAAGTACTTTTTGACCATTTGTGCAAAGTCCTAAATCCACTATCTTCTTGTAAAATTCTTCAGGATAAATATCACGATATTTTCCATAGTCTTTTGATACTCTTCCCCAGTCAAATGCTTTACCGTGGTCAATATTGTCATTTACGATTTCCATATATTCACACCTTTTATTATACCCAAGCAGATAATTCAATGCGGACAGACGAGGACGTCTGTCCCTACGTGATTTATATAAAATACATTATAACATAAAATCATAAAAAAATAAAGCACACCGTAACAATTACGATGTGCCTTGTTTGTTGCATTTAATTATTCAGCAAAACCTGATTCAACAAGTTTTACAAGTTCATCAACTGCTGTTTCTTCGTCAGGACCACCTGCAAGAATACGGATAGTTGTGCCACCCATAATACCGAGTGAAAGAACACCAAGAAGACTTTTTGCATTTACTCTTCTATCTTCTTTTTCAACCCAGATTGATGATTTAAACTCGTTTGCTTTCTGAATAAAGAAAGTTGCTGGACGAGCGTGTAAGCCAACCTGATTTTTAACTTCAACATCTTTACTATACATAATTCATTCTCCCAAATGATAAATTTTAAGAACAACAGATAGAAACACCTTTGTTACTAATATATTATACCACAAATCTTGTCCTCGTCAACGAAAAACAACCGACTTTTTAACTCAAAAGAATATTTCAGTTATAAAAACAAAAACAAGAAAAAATAATCATTCCACTTTGTATATTTTGACAATATATCATAAAAATTTTTGTATAATGTCAATATTTTTTCTAATTATTAACTCTATGTTGAATTGGCGGTGTTGATGTTGTTATAACGCCAAACTTAAACCCACAACTCTTATAATACTCAATAATCTTCGGTAAGGCATCACGGGTTGTTTTCTTTGTATCATGCATAAGAACAATTACAGTTGACGCAGATTTTGGATACTGGCTACAGAAATTCAACTGTTTCTGCACTGTATTTGCACCGTCAGCATCGCCGTTTGAACAGTTCCAGTCAAAATAAACATAACCCTGTTGTTTAACAGATTTTGTAAGACGCGACATTATTCCCTTTGAATGTTTTCGGCTTACCGTATTACTTGCACCACCGGGGAAACGCATGATTTTAGTACGAACACCTGTCTGGTCATATACTAAATCTGAAATTTTATTAAGGTCATTGAAATATGCGGTATCTGATGCATAAATCTTAGCATAATCGTGTGAATATGTGTGAAGACCTATCGAATGACCACGATTTACTATATCTTTCATTACATAGTTATATTTACCGCCGTTTTTAACAAAAAAAGTCGCCTTAACACCGTATTTATCGAGAGTATCGAGAATTTGCGGTGTATAAGACGATGGTCCGTCATCAAATGTAAGATAAACAGTTTTACCTGTTGAAGGTGTTGGAGTTGGCATTACAGGTTTCTTTTTTGCCGCAAGTTGTTTATTAAGGTCTTTAATCTTGTTATTAAGTTCGTCAACTTTACTTTGATTTTCTTTGCTCTGTTTCTCATATTGTTGGCTAAAGGATTCTGCCTGACTACTATTTTCTTCTTTAAGAGATTCATTTGCAGAAATCTGTTCATCAAGTTTTGACTGACCTTCATTGAGTTTATCATTCAACTGTGCAATTTCTTTGTTACTGTTATTATATTTAACTCCGAGCGCAACACAAGTCGCCGCCGATACAATAAAAAGTACCGACAGTAATAACACCATTAACTTAAATAATTTTGCTTTGCTCATTGTTTTTTTCATATTTTTTTGCCATCCAAATTAATTTATACGTCTATTTTATAACATAAAATTACAGATTTCAACATTTATTTAAGAATTTTTATCATTTTTCAAAAATTTCTTATCATTCTCTGTAAGGTCTGCTTTTTCGAGCATATCAGGGCGGTATTTTTGTGTCATTAAAAGAGATTGTTCACGACGCCATTTATCAACATTTTCATGATGGCCTGACATTAAAACATCCGGCACTTTCATACCATTCCACTCATACGGTCTTGTATACTGTGGGTATTCTAAAAGTCCGTTATAATGGCTTTCAAGCTCTTTTGCTTCGTCATTAGGCAAAACGCCTTCAAGCATTCTTGAAATTGAGTCAGCAAGCACTAATGCAGGTAACTCGCCACCTGTAAGCACATAATCCCCTATTGAAATCTGTTCATCTACAAGAGAATCAATAATTCTTTGGTCAACACCTTCGTAATGTCCGCAAAGAATTGTGATTTCTTCTATTTTTGCAAGTTCTTTTACTCTTTCTTGAGTGAGAACTTTACCACATGGAGACATATATATAAGATGATTTTTGTTATCACTATTTTTACAGATTGCTTCATAGCAATCAGCAATAGGCTGAGTCTGCATAAGCATACCCATACCGCCACCATAAGGAGCATCATCTACCCTACGATGTTTATCTTTAGTATAATCCCTTATATTTATGCAATTTATTTCTACTAATCCTTTTTCCCTTGCGCGACCGATAATGCTTTCAGAAAGTACAGTTTCGCACATTTCCGGAAAAAGTGTCATTATGTTAATTTTCATCGTCAAAAAGTCCTTTTATAGGATTAATTTTTATAACTCCCTCTTCAACATCAACAGATACTATCACTTGTTTGATTGCAGGAATAAGCACTTCGCCTTTATCTGTTTTAATGTGCCAAACATCGTTAGCACCTGTTTCACTTACATCACTGATTGTGCCCAAAGTTTTGCCTGTATTCTCGTCAATTACAGTACAGTCAAAAAGTTCTTGAATAAACCAAGTGCCTTTAGGAAGTTTTGCATCGCTTCGTTTCATATAGAGAACTTTATTCTTAAGCGCTTTTGCTTTATCAATATCGTCAATTCCGTCAAGCAACAGAATTGCCACATTACCGTGAGGTCGGGCTGAAATTACTTTTACAGCATTTTCGCCTTTGTTATCAAAATATAAAGTTTTGAATTTTTTTACAAAATCAGGAGTATCGCACCAAGGGTTAAAACGCACTTCGCCTTTAATACCGTGAGTTGATACAATCTGACCTAATTCGAGATAGTTTTTAATCATTTGAAAGAACCCCTCCACCCCCTTCGGTGGTCCCCCT